>JAYUFI010000129.1:0-7083 GCA_043738805.1 Planctomycetaceae bacterium
TCAGCAACTCAGTGATTTCCTGGCGGGAGACCGAACCTTGCGTTCCGACGTTCTCGACCGCCTGACCGCCGCCGTCGGTGCGTCCTTGATCGTCGCCGAACGCAAGTAGTTCGCCACCCGTGCCGAATGCGAACTTGGCTAAAGCTGGATACCATCTCGGTACTTTGCGTGGCACATGAAACGAAGACGCATAGAAGTCTGCTGTTCGACGCGGGCAATCAAAATCTTTTAGGGTCGCGGAAAAATGAAAAGACAATTGACGGAATCTGAAAAACTGACGGTCCGACAGCAACAACTACTCCCCGATGGGTCACTCAGATGCTTCATCTCTGGTGACGTAGTTTCCGACCAGGACGAAATTGAATTCGATCACATTCACCCGTATTCGAAGGATGGCGATACCAGCACCACAAACATTCGCATCGTTCTCAAAAAGCATAACCGCCGAAAATCAGATCAGTCGCTCTACGAAGTTAGAGACAACATTCGGCTGGAGCGACTGTTCGAGAGCAAGAAGAACAAAATAAGGCTTCAAGACATCCTTGAATTGAAAGAAGTGAATCGGAAGAGCACTCACGCTATCAAGAATGGCGACCGCATTGTGATTCAGGATGGGCAACTGTCGCGCGAGTTCGTCCTCTTTCACGATGAGATTCTTGACGTTGACTATTTCTATGGACGGCTCCCCGTTGCTTGGCTTGAGAATGACGACCAAGAAGGGTTGCAGCCGCGAGTGATTGACTACAAACGCCTAATTTCGATCCGTGACCATCTTAAGACTCATCCACAATTGGCACCCTCAATTGGACGGTTACTTGGCAATCGGCTCAAGCTTTTTGACGGACAACACAAATTGGCGTCCCAAGTACTCAACAACCACATCGAGGTTGACGTCAAAGTCTACGTCTCGCCAGAAAGCCATGAAGAATCGAAGAAGCTATTCGACGACCTGATGATTACCAATCTGGATGCACATTCCAAATTGAAGCAGGTTCCGTTTTATACCTCGACGATGTTTGATGTGTTGTCGGTTATGTACAAGAAGCTATTGGACGAGTTCATTTCGACGAAACCGCCTGAAAGTCACACCGAGGGAAACTTCATCCACTTCCTTGCTACGCAAAAACAAATCAGCAAGGCCAAGGCGAAAGATATGCTTAAAAGTGTGATCAAAAAATCCGCTCTTGATGGATCACACAAACTCGCCCAGTACGTAGCGAAAGCATCAAAGGATGCGAGCTACCCCATGACTATCGACCTTTTGGACCGGACGATTTTCCCTTCGACGCTCTACCTCGAACCCTCCACGGCGAGATTCATGTCGGAGCAAGACCACCGAAATTCCGAATTCCAGAACTTTGCTGACGTCACAGCATTATTGGTTCAGGAGACTTGTCTTGATCATTGGGTGCCGAACGTCAAAGGCAAGACGCTTACCAATGAGCAGTTAAAGGCGCGAAGAATATGGCACAAAGGGGCAGTTTTGACGTGGTCGCCTTATTTGAAAAGCATCCTGTATTTTGCACTTCAGATAATGACCAACGAAGAACACCAGAAAATGCTTTACCGTGAGCCGATCACCCCGCATCAGCAGACGATTATCAGCAAGTGTCTCAATCGTCTGTTTACCCATCCGATGTGGGATGAGCCGGAAGGCGAGATAGATAGTCTTCTTGTCTCAGCAAAGAAGCAGGACGAACTCTTCGCGAGAAAAGGGCTGACCGAGAAGTTCGTTATCTACGGTCAGGAATAGACATTGATTTCATTTGCTCAAGCACGGTCAACGTCAATCAATACTCTCTCATGGCCGGAGGTCAGCATGGTGGCTCGCAGCGTTCGTCGGGTGTTGTTGGCTGGGTTGTTGATGGCGGTGGCGGCTCCGCTGTTGGCGGCGGAGAATTTTTTGAACGTGCTGTTTGTGGTGTTGGACGATTTGAGCACCTCACAGTCCGAGTGAATCTCGAAATCATGCCAGCGTTCGTGCGACTCCGCCAAACGCTAGTGCAGGCTCATGATGTGTGGCACCTTGGTCTCTCACTGGATCGACCGAGAGAACCACACGGGCTGGCAGCTTGTGGCTACCGTCGTGCTCAACGGTTGGTTCGAGTCATCTCAAACAACTGCGTGGCCTGTGGGCCGAGGAAGCCTTCGAAGCGGGCGCGGGTGTTGGTTTCGGGATCGGTGATGAAGCCGCGTTCGGCGAGTTCGAAGTAGGCGTAGGTCCAACTCATGGTTGTTTCGCGGCCTTGATCACGAACGGCGACGTCGATGACGGCGGCTTCGGTGGCGGATTGGCGGAGCTTGGTGCCTCGCTCCCCCTCGATTTCTGATTTGACGGGGACGCCCGCTTGTTGCAGTGCAGCGATCGTTTTTTCGATGTCGTTGAGCGATTCGACTCCGTGCGAGTTGATCAGCGACGTGAAGTGATTCACGTTGTTGCCGTGCACAAGCACCCACGCGGCGTACTGGCTCTCTTTGTTGATCGCGACGACATCGCTCTTCTCCGGGACCGGCCACGGCAAGTCGTGAATGGATGCGACTGCCGCTTGCAGCAGATTGGCTCGATCGGCTGCGGTCATTGAGCCGTTCTTGAGTTCATGCAGTCCGATCAGCACGTCCTCCGAAATCGGCGCGCGATGCTGCGAGGCGGAACGATGCAGGATGTCTCGCGCGGATGCGCTGAGTTCCCACGACTTCAATTCGGAGATGAACAGCTTCGGGAACTGTCCGTTGGGATGCTGAAAGTGGATCGCGCTGAGATGCTTGTCTTCGAATTGGTAGCAATTGGCCGCTCGATATCCGAGTGCCTCGAACAGTCGCGACAGCAGCGAGATGCCGGTGAGCGGGTTCTGGCCAGCAATCGTCCGAAAGGCGATGTGGTCGTTGACGAACGTCGCTCCGGCAGACGCGATGAGCTGCTCATAGCTCCGCACATGCACGACTCGTTGGCGATAGCGGTCCCACAAAGTGTCGAACAACTCGCACGCAAACCGCTCTTGATCGTTGGCCACAGGAATCCGCTGATGAGGACCAGTGCTAATGGAAGCGGCCATGAGAGGTCTCCTGAAAAAGTGCTGTGTTGAGAGTCAAACAAACGATAAGTTTTCGGTCCTGCATAAGTAACCCGAAGCGTAAGCGAGGGCGTGCATTTTAAGAAACTCCGAGTTCGTTGTTCCGCGAAGCCCTCGCTGACGCTGCGGGTTACTTGTGTGACAGCCAACGTCCACGCCGGAAGAGCCACGTGACCAAGATTGCTCGCACGGTGTTGTCGCAGCACATGCCGATCCAGGCACCGATCAGCCCGCCGTGCAGCACGATGCCGCAGAGATAGGCCAGCGGTATGCGGACTCCGAAGGCACCGATCAGGCTGATAAGCATCGGTTGTCGAGTTTCACCCGCTCCCTGCAACGCAAACGTGTAGACGATCGCCACCACGAGCGGGACTTGAAACAGCGCGTTGAAACGAAACGCGGGGACGCCGACGGTGTGAACTTGCTGGTCTTGGTGCATCTGTTGGTAGATCGGCGACGCGGCGAAGAAGAACGTCAACGTCAGCACAACGGCGAACAAGCCGCATTGTAAAACTGCTTCGTGGCCGCCGAGCCGAGCACGATCGGGCAGCTTCGCACCGAGCGATTGTCCCACCAACGTCGCAGCGGCCATGCCCCACGCGCACGCTGGCAGAAACGACAACGCCTCAATCTGCATTCCAATCGCATGAGCGGCCAGGATCGCCGTTTGTTCGAGCGGATCGTCGCTCAACCGAGCAATGATCATGAGAAAAAAGAGTTGCCCGACCCAACGCAGAATGCCGTCAAAGCCAGCCGGTAGTCCGATCTTCAAGATGCGTCGCACCGGCTCGCCGCTGAGTTTCACTTCGTGGGGCAGCAGCTTGATCTGATAGCGGCCACGGCTCAGCACAGCCAAGATCAACACACTGCCAACGATTCGTGCGGTGACGGTTCCAATCGCGATGCCATCAACACCCCACTTCGGCAGACCGAACCGATCCGAAAGCGATAACCATTCGGCGGGACCGACTCCCGATAGCAGCGTCGTCACTAGCATGTTGAAGAGATTGACGATCACCAGAATCACCATCGGCACCCGCATCTGTCCGGTCCCGCGCAGTGCCGCTGCTCCCGCGACCGTCAGGCAGGAGAAAAGATAGCCCGCTCCGTCGATGCGCAAGAATCGCACGACCATCATCGCGGTGTCGGGGTCGAGCTTCATCAGCCAGGCATACCACGGGGCCGCAAACCAAATCAGGCCATAGACGCTCAAGCCCACGACCGCACCCAACGCCAGCGCGCGATTCGCCGCTTTGTTCGCATCTTCAAATTCACCAGCTCCCCAATGCCGAGCGATCACCGCCACCGTCCCGCTGCTCACCAGCAGAAACATGTTCGACGCCAACCAACCGACATACGCGGCCAACCCGACCGCCGTCGTCGCCTCTTTGCTGATCCAGCCCGAAAGATACGTGTCCGTGAAGCCGACCAGAAACGACAAAAACTGCTCGACAAACACCGGCCAACCAAGCCGAAACATCGTCACTCGCAACGGTGCTGTGAGCAGGTCTGTTCGTGAGGTCGTGTCAGGTGTCGTCGTCACTTCACGTGCAACGTCAGCAACATCATCGACGACGTTCTCCGCCGTTGCTGCGGTCGTTCGCGGGACAACATCGCTCACGGTGCCGTCCAATCTTCAAACCGCAGACCGGGAACCTTTTCAAAGTCCGCAAAGTTGCGCGTCGACAAGATGGAGTCCGTCGCGATCGCAATGCTCGCGATTCGCAAATCTAAAAGACCAATCCTTCGACACTGCGGACGGAGTGATTCAAACACAGCTTGTGCTTGTTGATCAAAAGCCAACACGTTCATTTTCTGAAAGTCGGTCTGCACAGAATCCAGGCGCGCGTACTGCTCTAGGATTAATTTGGCCGACTTCGCTCGATGGAGCGCCGCTTGCCAACCTTGAACTTGTTCTTGAAAGCTGATGATCGTTGTCGCCACTTCATCGGGCGGAATGTGTCGGATGCGGAGCAGCAAGGCGTTTGTGTTTGGCCCGCGTCTTTGAAGCAGAGAGATGTGGTCTGTATCAAGAACATACGGCACTTAGGCACGGCCTTTCTTGGAGCGCCGACTCGCAGTGGAATTCGCAGACTTGGTCGAATTGCGGCGCAGCGTCGGCAGTCCGCGATCAGCATCGCGAATCTCTTTGCCCAAGCGAATCATCTCATCAAACCCAGGATCATTGTCGAAGGTTCCAAGTATCTGCTCAAACCACGGCCGTGAGTCTTTTGCCTCTGCCGACTTTTGCCACGAATGGAATTCCGCCTCTAAGCGGCTTAATCGTTGTTCTAATTGCGCCACGATCGTTGCCATGAATCTTCTCCTTGAATGGGCGGCAGGCTAACTCTGTCGCTAATACCGATCCAGAGAAACCAGAACCTACTGGATGAACCCGTCACCGCGCAGCCATTCGATCGCGGTTGCGAAGCCGGCGACCGTCCGTTCGACATCGTCTTCATCGTGTGCCATTGACGTTGATCCGCCCCAGCCCATCCAGTCGATGCCGCCGAGCAGCAGAGCACAACGGAACGCTTGCGAGAGCGCGGCGTCGAACTTGCGATCGAGCTGACGCCAATCACCGTCGAATGGCAAGAAGTCGTCGCGATCAGGACGCGGGCCGTTGTATTCCGGCAGAATTTTGATGGCGGAGAAATCGCCATACGCGATCCAGTTCACACGCTGTTTGGCGAAGAGCGCGTTCAGATCGCGACGCAACCACATTGCGGTGTCGTTCGCGCAACGAGTCGGGATGCCCGTCGCGACAATCTCCAACGCGGCGATGCCGGCCGCTGCGGACAATGGATTGCCGTTGTACGTCCCAGGATGCTTCATCTTCTTGCCGAGCGGATTGCCGAACGCCAACACCTGCATCAAGTCCGCTCGGCCCACCAGCGCTCCGCCGGGCAAACCTCCGGCGAGCACTTTCGCGAACGTTGTCAGATCGGGCACGACGCCGCAGACCTCTTGAAAGCCACCGGGAGAAACTCGGAAGCCGGTGATCACTTCATCGAGAATGAAGACGGTTCCCTTGGCTTGAGTCAGTTGCCGCACGCCGCGAATGAAGTCCGCTCGCGCGGGGACCGCGCCCCAACGCGATCCGTTCCCTTCGTGAATGACGCACGCCGGTTGATGCTCGTCGATCGCTTTCGACAATGCAGCAAGATCGTTCGGCGGGACGATGACCAAGTCACCGTACACGCCGGGAGTGACTCCTGGGGTGTCGTACTCTTCGGCGGTCGCGACGCCGTCTGGCGAAGCGGTCGGCGGATGCGGCGGTTCGGACGAGATAATCACGATGTCGTGCCAGCCGTGAAAGTGGCCCGCGAACTTGATGACCTTCGTGCGTCCCGTCGCGATGCGAGCGACTCGCAATGCCATCAACGTCGCTTCGGTGCCGCTGTTCGTGAATCGAATTCGTTCGGCGGACGGGACGAGTTCGCGGACTCGCTCGGCCCATTCGATCTCCAGTTCGTGGCACGCACCGGGGTGCGTCGATTTCGCCATCTGTTCCTGCACGGCTTCGACAACTGCCGGATGCGAGTGTCCCAACAGCATCGCTCCGTGGCCGGTCCAGTAGTCGATCAATTCATGACCATCAACGTCGGTCTTCTTCGATCCGCTCGCCTCATTGGCGAAGATCGGAAACGGCTGCAAGTATCGCGAATCGTGCGTCACTCCACTTGGAAAGAGCTGTGAACTTCGCTCATACAACTTGGCAGAACCAGCAAACTTCTCGCGATAAGCGGCGTCCAATCGACTGGTCTTGAGAGCGGCTGCTGTCACCGTCATGGGGGGCTCCTAAAACATATGAACTTAACCAACCGAACCAATAGAAAAGTGCTCAAACAGAGCATTTTCAGTGACGCCTTTTCAACGCAAAGGTGCCAAGAATCGCAAACGTTCGCAAAGAATCAAGGATGATCGACTTCGAGACTCAAGAACGAGTTGAGGGGATTGATGCCGCAAATCTTCGCGACTCTTTGCGGTCCTCTGCGCCTTTGCGTTGAAA
>JAYUFI010000130.1:0-2682 GCA_043738805.1 Planctomycetaceae bacterium
GGAACGGGATTCTGGTCGGGGTCACGTCCGTTGAGAAGCGACTTCTTGTGGTTCGTTTCCTTGCGGTCTACCATGCGAACCTTGAGTTCACCGACTGAAGTTTCGCACGAGGAGGTCATCGTGGCCGGTAAGACAATTCTGCTGATTGAGGATGACCGAGAGATCGCCAGCACGCTCGGACGAGTGCTGGAAGGTGCGGGTTACACAGTGCATTGGGGGCAAAACGGTCTCGAAGGCCGACGGCTCGCAGAAACCATTTTCCCGCAGCTCGTCATCACTGACATGATGATGCCTAAAATGGGCGGCTTCCCGGTGCTGGAGTTTCTCAAGTCGCTCACGCATCCTCCCAAAGTCATCATGATCACGGCAAACGAGGGAGGCCGGCACAAAGCGTATGCGGAAATGCTCGGCGTCGATGACTACCTTCGCAAACCGTTTGCGATGGAAGTGCTGCTCGAAGCCGTCGATCGCGCGATCGGGTCGGCCGTGACGTCCGCAGAGCCGGTGTCTGAAGAGAAGGCCTCCGCCGATAAACTTCGCCGTGCGATTCGCAAGAAATCGACATGACGTGATCGCAATTTAGGCCGTGTTGCCATTCTGCTTGCGAAACTGGGGAGAGATGGTAGACACGCGTGTGTTGCTTGTTTGAGCGGTCAGTTGGCGTGCGGCGGCTTGGCGTTGGTGGCGGATGTGAGGATTGCCTTCCACGTCTTTGGATTCTTGACGCAGTTCTTCTTTCGTCATTTGCAGCGAGCGTTCAAATCGCCATCGCTGGAGGAAGTAGTCGGCAACACCCCAAGCCAAAACGGTGATCGCTACCGAAGAGATCAGACGCGTCGCGCTACGGCTGATGACGAACACTTGATCTCGCAGAGCGAGATCGCGGCTCTCTGAAATGAGCGGCCATTCGGAGCAGATGAGTCGCGTGCAAATGATCGAAAACAGCGACAGTTTTATGAGGCTGAGAAAAATTCGCCCCAACGTTGCGGAAGACATCAGGCGAGCCAGGCCGGATGTTGGTGATAGTCGAGTCACATCGAGTGCGGCACGCTCTGGTTGCCACAGCCAGCCGACTTGGACGAAGTGTGCGACGAGGACTGCACCAGTTGCGATCAGCAGCGGAGTGCTCACTTGAGCGAGAGCCCAAAGGATTATTTGGTTTGCTTGAGGCAGCGCAGTCTCGATATTCAAGTGCTCGTTTGAAAGATGGCGAAACGAATCCAGAAGCAACTGTGCTGCGGAAGTTGTGAAGGACGTGGCCCATAAGCTGACCACCACCCAAGTCACCAAAGTTCGTGAGGCGATGACGAGTTCGGTGCTGCGTGGCACCATGCCACGTTCGCGAGCTTCTCGTCGGTGACGTTCCGTCGGTCGCTCGGTGCGGGCTTCTTGGTCATCATCTGAAAACGCCATCGTGAGCCTCAGCGGGTGACGTTTTCTGACTCAATAAAGTGATCCGACTCAACAACCTGATCCGAATGAGCCGTCACCGACTCGACTTCATCAATGACATTCCAGCGCAGTGCATCAGACAATGACTGATTGATCCCGGTGAGGCTCATGGCTAAGACAACGATGCTCAGAGCGGGGCGAAGGGAGTTGCCAATGATGCTGGATTGTCCTGGCAGCCCTGCCGATCCCAAAAGCCCGAAAGTCAGATTCACGAGGAACATCGTGGCCAGCACGGGAGCGATGACAGTCAGTGAGAGTTGACAGGCGTGCTGTAACAGCAGCGAGGCGGTCTCCGGGTGAAACAGGCCGCAGTTCATGTCGCCGAGCGGCCACGATCGAAAGCTGTCGCGTAACACGGAGACTAATTGGAGGTGTCCGTTGATCGGCGAGCAGAGCATAAAGCACGCGGTGCCCCACAACGTCAGCCAACGAGCTTGTGGAGAACTGAGCGAATCGGATTCATCATCGACCGCGACTTGCCCCGACTGTTGATCAAGCAGATGGCCGGCAAGCGGGACGGCCCACAACACGATCAACGAACCACAGCCCAATAAAAATCCGATGCTGAGTTCCGTGATCGCGGCACGGCATCCAGAGAAGATGTCGAGTAGCGGAATGCTCACAGGGCCAACTAATGGCGCGAGCAACAGTGCCAGAGTGATCGCCAAACCAACGCGAGCTGGCCACGGCAAGATCGCTCGGCCCAGCAATGGTCCGACCGCCAACAAGCCCACGATTCGACAAAGCGTCAATGAGAACACAACCAATTGTGCTGACCACGGGGACAGCCAGCGGCTGAGGTCGGTGATGGCGATGTACGGCATGTCTCGATTGCTTGAATTGAAGAACTATTCGCGGTGATCTCACATCGTTGACGAAATGGACTCGATTAACGACGACGAAAACTCGCTCAATCGTTGCAACATCCAGGGTAACAGTGCGACTGAAGAGATTGCCAATACGACCAACTTAGGCACAAAGCTCAGTGATTGATCGGCGAGCTGAGTGGCCGCCTGAAATAGGCTAATCACTAAACCGACCACCAAACAAACGAGCAGAAACGGACCGGCGAGTTGCAGCGCCAGCAGCAGTGAAGAGCGGATGAGCTCGGAGGCTAGGTCGGGAGTCATGGGCGGAGTCAGTGGTCAGTGGTCAGTGGTCAGTGGTCAGTGGTCAGTGGTCAGTGGTCAGTGGTCAGTGGTCAGTGGTCAGTGGTCAGTGGTCAGTGGT
>JAYUFI010000131.1:0-2682 GCA_043738805.1 Planctomycetaceae bacterium
TCCATGCGAGTCCCCTCGCTGTGAAACCGGTGCCAATACAGGAGCATCCCCGGAAACGCGGCGAGCAGCCGGTCGGCGATGTCGAATTGCTTCGTCGCGTCCGACGTGTCCTCTTCCGGCTCGAGACAGCCCAGCGCCGAACAGCCGGTTCGCAAGACATCCATCGGATGAGTCGTGAGCGGAAGTTGTTCGAGCACGCTCTTCAGCGAAGACGGCAATTCACGCAGGCCCTTCAGTCGCTGACGGTATTCGTCCAGAGTCTGTTGCGTCGGCAGATCGCCACGCAGCAGCAGCCACGCCACCTCCTCAAAGGTTGCGTGCTCGGCGAGGTCTTCGATGGCGTAGCCGCGATACGTCAGGCCGCAGCCTTCCTGGCCGACTGTGCTGAGGACAGTCTGACCGGCAATCACACCGGCCAGTCCGGCAGATGGCGAAGCGGTAGTCATGGCAGTCGTCCTTGTGTGTATTCGTCCTGTCGCACTGCTGGGTCTCATCTTCGTGTCGTCCCACATGTATTTCGGCTGTTGTCGCAGTGACGAGCCCATGAAGCAAGAAGTTGACCACAGATTTCACAGATGACACGGATGAAGAGGGAGATGAGAAGATGCCCTTGGCTTTGTCTTATCTGTGTGATCCGTGAAATCTGTGTGATCAGTGGTTCCGCTGTCTGTACTTTAGCCCCGTAATACCGGTTGACGATCACGCGATGTCATTGTTGGCGATCCAGCCGTGCCTCGAACGAATGATAATCGAGCACGTCGTACAACGCCTCTCGTGTTTGCAGTGAGGAGAGCAGCCCCGCCTGAGTTCCCGTGGCTCGCACGGTTTCGTAGACGTGGACGGCCGCCGCGCTCATGGCGCGGAACGCGGTCAGGGGATAGAGTACCAGCCGAATTCCGGCGTCCTTCAGTTCATCGACCGTCAGCAGGGGACTGCGTCCAAACTCGGTCATGTTGGCCAGCACGGGGACGTTCAACGCTTGTGTGAATTTCTGGTAGTGAGCCACCTCGGTCAGCGCCTCCGCAAAAATCATGTCCGCGCCTGCTTCCACGTAACGCGCGGCCCGTTCGATCGCCGCGTCCAATCCTTCTCCGGCCGCTGCGTCGGTGCGAGCCATGATGACGAAGCCTGCGTCGCTCCGCGCATCAACAGCGGCCTTCAGCCGGTTGACCATGACCTCCGTCGAGACCAACTGTTTTCCGGGGCGGTGACCGCAGCGTTTGGAGTCGATCTGGTCCTCCAGATGAATCGCCGCCACGCCCGCGCGAGTCATCTCGCGCACCGTGCGAGCAATCGTCAGCGAACTCCCCCATCCGGTGTCGCAATCGACGAGCAACGGCAAGTCGGTCGCCGCCGTGATGCGCCGAGCGTCTTCAAGAACGTCCGTCAGGTTCGTCATCCCCAAATCGGGCAAACCGAACGAGGCATTGGCGACACCGGCTCCGGAAAGATAGAGGGCTTGAAACCCGGCCCGCTCCGCCAAGCGAGCGCAATAGGCATTGATGACGCCAACCACCTGCAACGGTCGTTCGGCATCAACGTCCTGTCGAAATCGCAGTCCGGGAGATTCACCCACAGCAATTCTTTCCGTCACGAGAATTGGATTTCGGCACGGGCGGCACTCCAACCAATTGCGTGAGAATGAGAGGCGGCTTGTGTCGCGAATGAGCTTTGTGTCCCATTCTACAACTGAACGATCATCGTGATAGTGACCGAGTCGGTGATCCTTCGCTTGCGCTTCAGGCTTCGATGAACACACTGCTGGACATTTACCCGAGTCGTGAGAAATGCGGATTCACCAAACCAGAAAGGAAAGCGGTGATGAATTCCCGCACTTCAAAATCAGTAGTTCCAACAGGATCCGGTTCAGCCGTTCATAAACATGTGATAAGGCACTTGAGGTAACGCGTCTGCCATCACGAACAAGATATCCTGACGCGCCTTCTTACTCAGCCCAATGCCCATCGAAACATCCTGTATGTCACCCAAAACAACAACCGCGCCGACAGGATGGCACCATTCCCGCCACCGTCAACGACGACTTTTACCACGGGCTGCCAAGTAAGGTATCCCACTCATCATCCGCGCCACCAACAACAACAATTCGCGACGGCACTCGTTCTTGTATGTCGCCCGTCCATATCAACGACGTCGCTTGATCATCGTGATTTCGTTGCCGGCTTCGTTAAAGCTCACCTTGTCCATGAACGTGCGAATCAGGAAGAGGCCTCGACCGCTGGATTTCCCCAAGTTGGCCGGATCCGTTGGGTCGGGCAACTTAGAGGTGTTAAAGCCGAGTCCATCGTCGCGAACCACAAAGACGGCTTCATTGCGGGAAAAGCGTGCGACGACGAGCACTCGCCGATCACGGTAGGGTTGCAGTTGGCGGCGTTCGTCCACGAGGTTCCTGTAGTCCTCGGCGTGTTCGCTCTCTCGCAATTCCGAGGTAAGTTCGAGGTTGCCGTGCTCCATGGCATTGATGAGGCATTCGTGCAGGGCGGTGCCCACGCGGATCAGGCCACCCTTATCGACCAAATTCATCATCGTCATGTGATCTTGGAGATGGCTGATGAGCGGCTGGACGCGAAGCGAGTCATTGGACAGGACAAAGCGGAGTTCGGTTTCGACCAGGCATTCCAGAACCTGCTGCTGGTTCCGGCTCACGCGGGCCATGTCGAGCAC
>JAYUFI010000132.1:0-7072 GCA_043738805.1 Planctomycetaceae bacterium
CATCGGCCAAGATTGCGTGAATGCGGTTCCGCATTTCGGTGCCGAAACCGGACATCACGCTGTTGACCACAATCATCGTGGCCACGCCGAGCATCACGCTAATGATGCTGGCCAACGCGATAAACCGCGTCCGCAAATACCGCTGGCAAAGCAAGAGCTTGTACATCGCCAATCCTTTGGCTGAATGCCGTCCGTATGGGAACAATTTGACTGCGGGCCGTTCGCCGCAAAATGCGGGCAGAGCATAGTGCATCGTCGCGTTGCGAGGGAACTCGAAAGTCTATGGGTACCGAGAGGGGGCAAGCGGTGATTCACACGGAGACACAGAGAATGACTCAATTGGGGCCACTCAAATGAGTGCCACGAGAACCGATGACCTGCCCCGCTCTCTTCCCCGTGCCTCTGCGGCGAATTCCTACTTCCCGAATCTGTTTGATGAACCAACTAGCGGTTTGACGACCAAGCCAACCGCTTGTCGGGCCGGGTTATTGCAGCCATCATGCTCAACCCAACCGGATTCATTCCTGCCTCAAACACCCCCAGGAACACACCCATGCGACTTCTCCGCGTATCGGCAGTTTGGCGAATCGTCATCTCGTGGACGGCGATGTTGATGCTCGCCGTATTGTTCAGTGGGACAAACTCCGCGCGATCGGCCGAGCCAACCGGCGAATTGGCCAAGAAGCTCGCGGGCGTGACTTTCGAGCAATACGCGCCCGCTCCGGGTTACTCGGAAGGGCCGACGTGGTTTCGGGGCGAAGTCTTCTTTTGCTCCGGGCCGTTGTTGCGAGTCGATGCCGATCGGAAGGTCCACAAGCATCTCGATCTCGGCCCGGCTGGGACGGTGTTGCGTGCTGACGGGCACATGCTGATCTGCGACAACAAATACAAAGCGCTGCTCGATCTCTCCCCTGAAGGCAAGGTCGGCGTGATCGTCGATCAGTTTGAAACTCGGCCGCTGCGGAGTCTCAACGATCTGACGATTGACGCGCGGGGCAACGTCTATTGGACGGACCCGGAGGGCTCAACACCGCAGACCCCAGTCGGCCACGTGTTCCGCGTCCGGCCGGATGGGCGAGTCGATCGCGTCGCGACAGGGCTCGCGTTTCCGAATGGACTCGATGTCGATCCGGCAAGCAAGCACCTCTACGTCATCGAATCGCAATCGAAGAAAATCCTGCGTTACGCGTTGCCGGACGACAACGAATTGTGTGGCCCGCCGGAACTGTTTTACGACCTCGGCGGTTCAGGCGGCGACGGTTGCACGTTCGATGCGGCAGGGAATTTGTGGGTCACCGACTTTCATCGTCCGGAAACCGGCAAAGGGCGGATCACGATTCTCAGTCCACAGGCCGAAGTACTGGCCTATCTCCCGCTGCCGAGCAAGGTCGTCAGTAACATCGCCTTCGGTGGTCCGAAGCACGACGAGATTTTCTGCACGACCGGCGATCCGCCGGGAGTCTTTCATGCGGCTGTCGGCGTGAAAGGATTCGCCGGACATCCAGGCCAGCCGATGCCGATTTCGAGAACGCTTGACCTCGTCGTACAGCGAACTCATGCCGACGCGGAGACATTGCGAGCGATCGCCAAAGTTGCAGCCGAAGCGAAGATCAACGACGCGCAACTCGACGACGGCGCACGGCAAGAAGTTCAGTCACTCGTTGCAAAACTCACCGATCCGCAGATTCGCGGCGATGTCGAAAAACTGCTGACGGAACTCAACAAGGCCGCTGCTCGGCACGCTGCCGATCGTGTCCTGTTGGCAGAAGTGAAACGGCTCGGCGGCAAAGCGACGCTCGACATCGCGGCTCCCGACTGGCTCCGTTCGATCGCGGGTGACGAGGCTCTCGAAGTCTTCGGTCGCATTGCGGAACTCAACCTCAACGAACGGACTGACGGTCACAAAGAACCCGACGCGAAAGCACTCACGCAGCGGGTTCACGACGAGACATTGAAGCTGGTTGTCGGCCAAGATGAGCTGCGGCGATTGGAACTCTCTGGCACCGCTGTCACCAGCGCGGGGTTGATTCACTTGAAAGGTCTTACCAACTTGCAGTTCCTCAACGTCTGCTTGACCGCAGTCAGCGACGAGGGTTTCGAGCATCTCGCCGCGATGACCAAGATGCGCCGCATGACGGTGTGTGCGTCGAAGATCACGGGGTCGGGTTTCAAACACCTCGGCGCGATGAAACAGCTTGAGTCGATCAATCTGCATTCCTCACCAGCCAGCGACGCGGGCCTCGAAGCGATCGGCCAGATATCGAGCCTTCGCCGACTGGAGATCGTACATACGAACGTCACCGACGCCGGACTCGTCCACGTCGCGAACCTCGTCAATTTGCGACAGCTTCATATTCACGGCCAAGAAACCACCGAGTCCGCTTTGCCGTTCATCGGAAAGCTCCAAGAACTCTACGAACTCGACATCTACGACCGCGCGGCCAGCAACGCGACGCTGAAAGAAATCGGCAAGCTGCCGAAGCTCCGCATGCTCCGTTTCTTTGGAGCGACACTCGATGATGACGGCGTCAAACACCTCGCGGGCCTCACAACGCTGGAGGATTTGGTCCTCAATTCGAGCCACGTGACAGACGCCGCGATCGAGCCTCTTGCCGGACTGAAAAACTTGCGCACGATCAACGTTGGTGGCACGAAAATCACCGAGACCGGCAAGCAACGCTTGAAGACATTGTTGCCCAAGGCCGACGTCGTGCCGTAACCGTAGACCGTAGAATCAGAACAGGTCGATCGACATTGCCGCATTCCCAGCCAAGCTCAGGTACACCACTGCAGCGTTGTGTGCGGTACAGGGTTGTTGAACGCTCGGTGTTCGGCACGTGAAAGAATGAGTTCTTTCTTCAACTGGTGATACCAGCGTGCTGGTTTATCGGCGTCGTTGATCAGCATGAGTTGTGGGTCTTCGTTGAGCCCTTGCTGCTGCTTATCGACGACATCACGGTCTTGCTCGATGAACGTGCGGACGAACGGACGAACGATCGGGCGGGCCAGCGTCAGCCACGGGATCGTCCAATAAAAAATCTGATGCAGCTCAACCTGCATGTCGGTCAGCGGAGTCAGCGTCGTCAGCCCGACGATGCGATGTTTGCCAGCGACGATGTGTTCGATGCGAGTGCTCGGCAGTTCAAAACGGATTTCGGTCGAGACTTCGCCGAGCAGTTTGTAAGCCTTTGAGTTTGATGAAGGCTTATGCCGAACCATTGTGAAGCCAAGCGTCGATGGCGCGAACTCCTTCGACTTGTGGTGCATCGACTTTCGCGACCGCCACCACCACGACCGATGCACGAACGGCCCATGAGCCGGGTCCATCAAACCAACCACCGCGTGATCGATCGAGCAAGGAAACAAGCTCGTTTCTACCATCCGATAATGCGACGCATCGACGTCTGGAATGAACGGCACCTCCGGCAACTGATCGGGAATCGTGTGTTCGTTTTCCGGCATGAAGACCCACACGTTGCCCTGCACTTCGCGGCACGGAAAGCGATCGACGAGAACTCGGCTAAGATCAAACTTTTGAGTCGGCAGTAGCGACGGGATATGTGTGCAAGCTCCCACGCAATTGAAGCGCCAGCCGTGATAACAGCACTCGATCTCTTGGCCATCGAACGTCCCATGACTCAACGGAATGCCGCGATGCGGGCAGATGTCGCGCATCGCAAAGACTTCGCCATTCGCATCTCGGCCCAGCAGCATCGAGATCCCGAGCAACTTTTTGCCGAAAATCTGGCCGCGCTTGAGCTGCTGCCCCGGAATGGCCATGTACCACAAGTCTCGAAGAATCTCCGACTCAACAACCGAGGTCATGCACGCATCCTTTGCTCAGAAGAATTCATCTATCAAACATCCAGTGTTCGATGCGGGCGGCGATTATGCAAAGTGATCGCGACCGCGTCGATTCTGCGCCTGCTTAGCTCAGTACGTCAGAAACCACATGACCATGCACGTCGGTGATGCGGCGGTCGATGCCGTTGTTACGGACGGACAACTTTGTGTGGTCGATGCCCATCAGGTGCAGCATCGTGGCGTGGAGGTCGTAGCTCCACGTTTCGCCTTTCGCGGCTTTGAACGAGAAGTCGTCGCTTTCGCCGTGAGTCGCTCCCGCTTTGACGCCGGCTCCGGCGAGCCATGTCACGAAGGTGCCGCCGTTGTGGTCTCGGCCGGTTGCGGATTGCGTGAACGGCATGCGTCCGAATTCGCTGGTCCAGACGACTAACGTGTCCTCGAACAGTCCGCGCTGCTTGAGGTCACGAATCAATGCGGCGATCGGTTGATCGACCATGCCAGCGATGAAGGGTAATTCCTTGGGAATGTTGCCGTGGTTGTCCCAGTTGCTCGATGCGCCTCCCATGCCACTCCAAACTTGAACGAAGCGCACACCCCGCTCGATCAGCCGCCGCGCGGTGAGGCAACTCTTCGCAAAGTCAGCGGTCGGTTGTTCGGCAGTGCCATAGGCTTTGTGAGTCTCCGGCGTCTCCTTCGCGAGATCCAACGCATCAGGTGCGGAGAGCTGCATTTTGGCGGCCAGTTCGTAACTGGCGATGCGCGCGTCCAAGCGTGAGTCTCCTGGCCGTTGCCGCTGATGCTCGCGATTGAGTTCTTCGAGAACCTTCAGCCCGGCCGTTTCGCTGTTGTGCGAGATGAACGCGGCCGATTTGGGTGGGAACAAATCGTTGATCGGCGTCGGCGCGTTGGCTTTGATGATCGTCCCCTGATGCTCCATCGGCAGGAACGCGGAGGTGAAGTTGCCCATCCCGTTGTAGGGCAGCCCACGAGCATCCGGCAGCACGACGAAGGTCGGCAGGTTGTCGGTCAGCCGACCAAGTCCGTAAGAAATCCACGAACCCAAACTCGGAAAGCCCGGTTGCGTGAAACCCGTGTTCTGCATGTAACTCGCCGGTCCATGCACGTTGGTCTTCGTGGTCATGGCCATCAAAAACGCGAGGTCATCGACGATCGTGGCCATGTGCGGCAAAACGCTGGTCACCCAGCGACCGCTTTCGCCGTGCTG
This sequence comes from Planctomycetaceae bacterium, assembly GCA_043738805.1. GTDB lineage: Bacteria > Planctomycetota > Planctomycetia > Planctomycetales > Planctomycetaceae > SXKJ01. The sequence goes on from JAYUFI010000132.1 coordinate 5,030, forward strand.
CTTCCATTCAAACGGGGACTTCATCAGCGGTCCGGGGACGCCGGTCGCCGATGCTTTCAAACCGAACTCGACGCGCTGGTCATGCCGTTTGATCAATTCAGGCTTGTAGTCGAACGTGTCCATCTGGCTCGCGCCGCCATTCATGAAGAGCTGAATGACCCGCTTCACCTTCGCTCGATGATGCACTCCGCCGTTGAGTTCGGCTCGCGATTGGGCCGCCGCTTTCGCAGACGCTGTTTCATCCGCGAAAGCGTCCGTGGCCAAGAGACTCGCCAACGCCAGCGAACCGAAACCGCCCCCGGTTTGAGCGAGGAAATCACGACGAGAGGTGATTCGCGATTCGTCCGAATGATGGCGTAAGTCGAAATTGTCGAGGAACGAATTCAAGACACACCTCACTGCGGCTCGTCACGCGGAGCGTGATGGCTACGTAGCCGTCACGCTCCGCGTGATGAGCCGAATACTCATTCAACACGGAAGGTAGAGGATTCAAAAGCATATCCAAATTGGATCGTCACGTGACAGCTCGTTACCCTGCGAAGTGAAACGATTCACCATTCACTTTGCTTAAAGGTGCCTGCGTATGTCTCGATTACTCGTGCTCGCGTTGACATTGTTTTTCACTCAGATGACTGCCACACAAGGAGCGGATGCCGTGGTGCCGAATGTTGATGATGCGGTTGCAGATGTCGTACTGGGAATTCATGGCGGCATTGGTGACGCTGATCAGGAATTGGCACCGGAGGTCGATAAACAAATGCGAGCGGCGATGGAAGAGGCTTTGCGCAAAGGGGCCGCGAAGCTGAATACCGGCGGTTCAAGTCTCGATGCAGTCGAAGCGGCGATTCGAGTGCTCGAAGATTCGCCACACTTCAACGCGGGTAAGGGAGCGGTCTTCACTCACGAAGGGAAGAACGAACTAGATGCGTCGATCATGGATGGCAAGACGAAGCGAGCGGGTGCGGTGGCAGGAGTCACGACCGTGAAGAATCCGATCACCGCTGCGCGAACTGTGATGGAGAAATCCAAACATCTCTTGCTGATCGGTCGTGGTGCCGAAGTCTTCGCCGAACGGCAAGGGCTCGACATCGTCGATCCGAAATACTTTTGGACCGAGCATCGTTGGAAAGTGATTCAAGAAATCTTGGAGCAAGAGAAGGCTCAGGAGAAAAACAAGCGGAGCGATCTGCCCAATGATGGCTTGTTGAAACCGAAGAAGACTGAGTACGGCACTGTCGGCGCAGTGGCTCTCGATAACGCTGGCAATCTCGCGGCGGGAACATCGACCGGCGGCATGACGAACAAGATGCTCGGTCGAGTTGGCGACTCACCGATCATTGGTGCAGGAACCTACGCCGACAACGAGGCCGCCGCAATCTCCTGCACCGGGCACGGTGAGTTCTTCATTCGTTACGCCGTCGCTCACGAAATCGTCGCACAGATGAAATACAAAGGAGTGACCGCTCAAGCCGCCGCGAACGACGTCATCAATGTACAACTGAAGAACGCCTTCAAAGCGAAGCCCGACGACGCCGAAGGAGCCGCCATCGTCCTCGACAAATCAGGCCGCTTCACGACCGCCTACAACTATCCGGCTCTCTATCGAGCGTATATCACCAAGACCGGCGAGATTCGTATTCGGCTCAATCAGAAGTGATCGTGATTGTCCTCGCGAAATCCATTGTTGGAGAATACAGATGCACGAGCAAATTCAGCGGCGTCAACGTTCTTGCCGCTGATCGGCCACGCGGCCGGCTTCTGGGCGTCGATCTCCGGCGACGCGACGTTCGAGGACTTCGGCCGCTATCCCGAAGTCCCCAAGAAGATCGCCCCCGGCGGAGCACTCGACCGGCTGCTGAAAAAATATCCGAACCTGTACGGCGACCTCTCCGAACCGGGGGGCGAAAAAGCGATCGCTCGCGACCCGGACTTCGGCCGCGAGTTCCTGATCCGCAACGCCGACCAACTGCTGTTCGGTACCGACGTCCTGATGCCCGAACAAAAAATCCCGCAGTTCGAGCTGCTCGATTCGCTGAAGCTCCC
>JAYUFI010000133.1:0-2680 GCA_043738805.1 Planctomycetaceae bacterium
TCGGCAAGCAGCGATCAATTTGCACGTCAACGAGGGGAGGTAAAGGTGTGGGATGCAACGAGCGGTCAGGAGACATTCACGTTGAAAGGGCACACCAGCGGTGTCACGAGTGTGGCGTTTAGCCCGGATGGGAAACGGCTGGCATCGGCTGGCGGCATTGACCTGACGGTGAAGCTGTGGGACGCCACGAGTGGTCAAGAGACACTCACGTTGAAAGGGCACAGCAGCAATGTCACGAGCGTGGCGTTTAGCCCGGACGGGAAGCGGCTGGCGTCGGCAAGCTGGGACCAGACGGTGAAGCTTTGGGATGCCACGACTGGTCAGGAGACGCTCACGTTGAAAGGGCACAACGGCGAGGTCACAAGCGTGGCATTTAGCGCGGACGGGAAACGGCTAGCATCGTCACGCGGTGCTTGGTTCCAATCAGGCGAGGTGAAAGTGTGGGACGCGCGGGAGTGGACGCCGGAGTTGCGAGCGGAGCGTGAGGCACTGAGTCTGATTCACTTCCTGCGAGACCAGGGCCAACCCCCGTCCGCATGGCTCGCCGCCATCGCGGCCGACCAGACGATCAGCGAACCCGTCCGCCAACGCGCCCTGCAATTCGCCCGCGAATGGAAGCCGTAGGCTGGGACTCCGTCCCGACCGGATTGCATGGTCGTCACACGCGACAGGCATCGCAGAGGCTCGCGCGTTCAAGATTCATCATGCGGGTCGGGACGGAGTCCGAACCTACGAAGATGCGATGACGCTCGGAAACAGGTTTCAAATCGCACCACTCGCTGAATAGAATCGCCAGGGGCCAAGTATTTTGAATCGGGAGTTTTATTATGGTCGGCGTCCTCGCCACGTTTCGCAGCGGACGGGTCGAACTGTCAACGCCGGTGGGTTGGCCTGACGGAACGCAACTCGAAGTCGTCCCGATTGCTTCTCGTCTCCCTGCTCCTCCAACGCCTGAAAACCACCAGACGGAGTCCTATCGCGAGTTTATCGAACGCTTGGCGGGATCATTCGGTGACGAGCCGTTCGAGCGTCCGCCGCAAGGTGAAAATGAGAAGCGCGAGGACTGGTGATGCAGTGGCTCTTGGATACGAATGCCTGGATCACACTGCTCAAGTCGGCGAGTGCGGAACTCGTCAGCCGATTGGCGGAGCGGCAAGACGGAGACGTCCTGCTGTGCTCGGTCGTGAAAGGCGAGCTTTGGCACGGTGCGCACAAGTACGCGAAACGCGAAGTGCGATTGGCTCGCTTGGAGGAACTCTTCGATCGTCATCGGTCCTTGCCATTCGACGACGAAGCGGCTTGGCATTACGCGGATATCCGGCATTACTTGGAAACAACAGGCCAGGTCATTGGTCCCAACGATCTGAAAATCGCTGCCATCTGCCGAGCCAATCATCTCCGATTAGTCACCAACAATATCGGTGAATTCCACCGAGTCCCCGGTTTGGAAGTCGAAGACTGGACCGCTCCGATTTGACCCGCAAGAGTTGTGGGACGCGCGGCCGTGGACTCAAGATTTGCGAGTGGAGCGTGAAACCCTGAGTCTGCTTCACAATCCTGCGAGACCAGGGCCAACGGCAATCCGAATGGCTCGCCGCCCTCTCGGCGGACCAGACCCCCAGCGAACACGTCCGCCAACGCGATCTGCAATTCGCCCGCGAATGGAAGCCGTAAACACGTCCGCCACTGAAAGCATTTTCCGATTAGCCTTGATGAGATGACCATTTGCCAAGAGACTGATCGCCGTTTGAGACTCACTGTGTCCACGACCTGTCGAGGCAGATCATGATGACAAAAATTCAACGTGACGAATTTGCATCGCGAGCCGAGCGAGCCTACGCAGAGCGATGGAGCGCCGTCCTCGAACCAGACCATTTCGGTGAACTCATTGCCGTCGAACCGGATTCGGGCGACTACGTTCTCGGCAAAGACCTTTGGGAACTCGAAGCCGAGCGCGAGCGGAAGTTTGGTTCCAAACTGGTTCACATCTTTCGAGTGGGTGGCGGCGCAGCCGTAAGGATCGGGGGAGCATTTCGCCATGCACGGCTTTCTGGATGAACTCGACCAAGCCTTCTTCACGTTTCAGCTCGGTGGCCTGCCGCTCGATTTTCAAATCGACACTGGTTTCTCCGGCACATTGATCGTCGGCGAAGAATTGTTCGACCGAACTTGCGGCACTCCCGTGGGCACGATGCAAGCCGAGTTGGCTGACGAACACGTCGCCCGCTATGACAGTTTCGTGGTTGTCGTGAACTGGTTCGATGAACCAACTCAAGTGCTTGCCCTGGTCGGCCCCGGCAAACTCTGCCTGCTCGGCACCGACATGCTCAAGCCGCACCGCCTCGAAATCGACTATGAACTGCGAACGGCAGAATTGATACGAAATTCGGCGTGGTGAGGATCGTCAATCAACATGAGATTTCAAGGGATGGCGATGCACTCGCCAGACGCTCGGCGGAGCGTGAGACCCTGAGTCTGATTCACTTCCTGCGATCCCAGGGCCAACCCCAGTCCGAATGGCTCGCCGCCATCGCGGCGGACCAGACCCTCAGCGAACCCGTCCGCCAACGCGATCTGCAATTCGCCCGCGAGTGGAAATGAATGCGTTGTGAATCGGTTAGGAGACCGGCCACAACAGGTCACTTCAGTCCCGCCGTTGTCACTGTCGATTGGCCGAGTG
>JAYUFI010000134.1:0-7069 GCA_043738805.1 Planctomycetaceae bacterium
GGGCTCGAACATGTCGTGGCGGTTGCCGAGTTGCAGCGGCTGTCGCTCAACGGCAACAAGATCACCGCGATCGGGCTGAAGAAACTGGCCGCGCTGAAGAAGCTCGTCATGCTCGATCTGAACCGCTCGCCGATTGGCGACGAGGCGATGCGATCAGTCAGCGATCTGACTTCGTTACAAGAGTTGTTTGTCGGGCAGACGAACGTGGGGAACGATGGGCTGACGCATTTGAAGTCGCTGTCGAACTTGCTCGTGCTCGGATTATCGGACACGAAAACGACCGGAGCAGGGCTGATCAATTTGGTCGGTTTGAAGAAGCTCGTGGTGTTGAATCTCACGAACACCGTGGTCTCCGATGGGCAACTCGCGAAGGTCACTCCGCAGTTCAAACAATTGCGTCGGCTGGGACTGCGCGGCACTCAAGTGACCGGACAAGGGCTCAAGGCGTTGAAAGATTTGACGCAGTTGGAAGTGCTCTGGTTAGACAACACGTCGGTCACGGGTGCGGGATTGATCAACGTCAAACCGTTGATGAGTTTGATTGAACTGGACTTGAGCGACTGCAAGCAGATCGCAAGCGGTCTCGAATCGTTGCACGGACTGACGAAGTTGCAGCGGCTGAAATTGAACGGAGTGGTCTTGCCGCAAAAGGAACTCGACGCACTGTATGCCGCGCTGCCGAAGTGTGAAATCACGTACTCGCCCGATCCGTTGGTGAAAGCGTTGATCGAAAATCAAAACGATTTGCCGAAGGCGCTCGCGGCGATTGCGGAGGTGGACACAAACGACAAGGGCGAGGTCATCGCGGTGAACTTCGAGGGAACGTTGATCACGAATGCGTCGATTGAACCGCTGCGAAATTACAAGACGTTGCGAAAGCTCGATCTGTCACACTGCAACGTGACCGACGCGGGGATCGAGCACTTGGCCACGTTGCCAAACCTGCGGTTCTTGAACCTCAGCGCGACGGCGATCACCGATAAGGCACTCACCACAATCGGTGCGATGACGTCGCTCGAAGATTTGTTTCTCAACGACACGGCTGTTTCGGATCACGGTTTGGAACAACTCAAGCGGCTGGCAAAACTGCATCGGTTGGGGCTCAGCGGCACGCAGATCACAGACGCGAGCTTGAAACTCGTCACGCATTGGAAAGAACTTGACGCGCTCGATCTCACCAAGACGGCGATCACGAACGGCGGCTTGATTGAGTTGCAAGCGGTGCCGTTCTTACAAAGCCTCGCCCTGCGCGACACACAAATTTCGGACGCGGGGCTCGAACGACTTGCGAAGTTCACGTTGCTGGAAACGCTGTGGCTGGACCACACACGAGTCACCAAGCCCGGCGTTCGTGCGCTGCAAGACGCACTGCCCAAGTGTCGGATCTATGCGCCGTGATTCTGCGAGCCAAGCGATTCCAGATCTTCGTAGCCCGGTTTTTCAAATCGGGCGATTGAGTGACTCAATCTGTGCGACCGCAGATTTGATTGACCCGGTTCTTCAAGAACGGTTTGAAAAAACGTTCTACGACACAGAGTCAATCAACACCGTCCCCTCGCTACGAGTCAGTGCCGAGAACAACTCACTGAGCCGCGCGGTCATCACCCCGAACGATCCGTCGCCAATCTGGCGTCCATCAACATCGACGACCGCAGCCAGTTCGCCCATCGTGCCGGTGCAGAACATTTCATCGGCGCGGTAAATCTCGGTCAGTGAGAGATCGGTTTCCGTGTGCGGGATGTTGTTCGCTCGACAGAGCTTTAACACCGTGTCGCGTGTGATCCCTTCGGGGCAGGCGACGAGTCGCGGAGTCAGGACTTCGCCGTGCCGTACGATGAAGACATGAGTCGCGTTCGTCTCGGCGACGAAGCCGCGTTGGTCGAGCATTAACGCGTCATCCGCACCGGCTCGATTCGCTTCCAGCTTGGCGAGGATCGATTGAATCAGATTGTTGTGGTGAATCTTTGGGTCCAAGCAATCAGGCGGGAAACGTCGCACGCTGCTGGTGATCAGCTTCAATCCTGACTTGTCATAGACCGGCAGCTTGTGTTCGGCCAAGACGATCAGCGTCGGACCGACCGTGTTCAGTCGCGGGTCCATGCCGGAGGTGTATTTGACTCCGCGCGTCAGCGTCAGCCGGATATGCACGCCGTCAAACATGCTGTTTGCTGCAAGCGTGCGACGAATCTGTGCGATGATTTCGTCGTCACTGGGAATCTGAGCAAACGCGAGTGCCTTGGCCGAGCTGCGCAACCGCGCGAGATGCTCGGTCAACTTGAAGATGCGGCCGGAGTACAACCGCAGTCCTTCCCAAACGGCATCGCCACCTTGAACGGCGGAATCAAACGGACTGACTCCCGCTTCATTGCGATGCCGCAGTTGGCCATTGATGTTGACGATCAGATCGCGATTCTGCGGATTGAATTTCTGGTGCATGAGTCACTTATACCTCAAGCGGTCATCCTTGAGTCGATTAAGCACACGCCGCAGGCACGCGCGTTTGGAAACGCGCGTGCCTGCGGCGTACGGTTAAACGACGGTCCGAAACATCTCATCCAGGACTGTGAGAGGCAAATGCAGATGAGCAACGGCTCAGAAGTTCGGTTTCGGATTTGGTGGGATCTGAGTCGGGCCGCTTAATCCGCTTCCGGTGGGGCGAGTCAGTCCCATGCCGGGAGCGGCCAGTCCGTCGGGCGGCGTTGAGCCTGGTTGCATTGAACCTGGACCGCTGGCCGCGCTCGATCCGGGCAACGCTCCAGAGTTTGGTCCGGCACCGGGGAATCCGCCTCGCGAGGCATTGTCTGTCAGCGGGCCCAATCCAAACGACGACGGCGCGGTCCCTTGTTGAAAGCCACTGCTGCCAGAGGTCGGTGCTGATCCAATTCCGATTCCATTTGCCGATCCTGACATGATGTCTGATCCCGTTTTAGAGGAACCAGACGTCCCCCCCATAAGGCTCGACGACGATCCAAACGAGCCACTGTTCAGGCTGCCATTCGACATGATACCGACTCCGGCGAAGCTATTTCCGTAGCCAGAAAACGGGGCTCCGTAGGCACCAACGGTGTAACCCATTCCATTACCAAAACCACCGCTCCCCATGCCAATGCTGTAAACACCGCCACGACCTGAACCGCTTCGTACTCGCTGGTTGCGTTGAGCCTCCGTGAAGCCCGAACCTCCCGATTTGCTCTTCGATGATGTCGGCAGGCTTGGGGCGGACCAAGCAGCATCGGACTTCTCGGTATCCACTTTCGGGATGATCCGCTCCAGCAGGCGAACACCGGCATCGCGTTCTTCCGGAGTGAGTCGGTTGTCGCCGTCTTGATCGAAGTCTCGCAGCAAGTCGTGGACGTCATCGCGCCACGTCATGATGTTGATTTCGCGAGACGACTTGTCTTCCAACAGGTTTCGCAGTCGAGCCCGTGCCTGCTTTGCCTCGCCAGCATCCAATTTGTCGTTGCGGTTCTCGTCAAACCGAGTCAGGACCGCCTTGCGAACCTTGCCTTCCTTCGTCTTCGCCTCATTGGATTGCTGAGCAGTCAAGGAACTGGCAGAGACAACAACTCCCGCACAAACAACGGCGAACGACAACCAATTCCAGCGGCGCATGATCAACCTCCAGCATCGTTTCGTGATTCGGCCCGACCCGACTTCGGCGGTCAGAGTGCCCCGGCTGCAAAACAAAGTCAAGCGGAAGAGTTTTTACACGTTGTGGCTCAAATGAAAACCACAACGCCCGGTTGCAGAAAGACCAAGCGGGCGGTGACGCGAGCGAGTTCGAGTCCGAACAACTGCGAGACCGCATGACGATATGTCTGTAACTGCGGGCGGTAGTGATTGATCCGATCCTCAATCGAACTCCCGCTCTTGGCAACAGCGTCGGTCTTAAAGTCGAGCAACTCTGCGGCGACGATGCAATCGGCATCAGACCACAACACCAAGCGATCAATGACTCCTGAAATCAACGTCCGATCCAAGCGGCAAGCGAACGGATATTCGCGCAACACGCGCGACATGCAATTCGGCCGCGGTGCGTCATGACGACACAACACTGCCGCGACGGCGGGCTTGTCGAGCATTGCGAAGAACTCCGTCAGCACTGCTTTCGGATCAAGTGTCAGCGGCCGCAAACTCTTGGCCGACTCAAGCAGCGTTTCCGCCGAGGGACGATCGCAGTCGAGCCACTCAATTTGCTCGAACCATTTGTGGATCAGCGTGCCACGCTTAAGGGCGGCGGACCTCTGCGGCTGCAACAACTCCGCCAGCGGACGGAGTGAATCAGTCGCCGCCCTTTGCGACGGAGCCTCACGCTGCCAACCGCGCACCGGCATCGCGAGCGGCGGTGCGAATCGAATTTGTGACACGCGCATTTTGGCGAGCGGGGCGGCGTTTGCCCCCCGGTCTGTCGTTGAATCAACCTGGGGGCTAACGCCGCCCCGCTCGCCTGGAACGTTTGAAGTTGTCGATGTTGCTCGCGACTTTTCAACGCCAGCCCAATTCGGATCACCGGTCTCAAACAAAATCGAATCCGCCACCGCCGCAGCGTTGTCGGTCAACGAAGCTCGCAACAAACCGGCGAACGTTTTTGCGGGTGGTTTATCGGTCGGTGCTATGAGCATGTAGAGGCCGTGAATCGCGCGAGTCAGCGCGACATACAACACGCACAGCGACTCGTGAGTTCGCCGCTCAACATCTTGCGCGAACAATCGTCGTAACGCGGGAGGCAACAACTGCTGAATGTTCGCGTGACGGTAAAGACAGACTGCGTCCGGCGGCTCCGACGGGTCCGAGTTCCCCGCCAAAATCGTCGGCTCGTGACCAAGCAATTCGGCATCGAGTTCCGGCAGCACGACGATATCGAACTGCAAACCCTTTGATTGATGCACCGTCATCACGCGCACGAGATCGCTGCTCGGATCAGCCACTTTGATGTGATTGACGTGCTCGACGAAGTCGCGCGGTCGCAACGTGGCGGACGCTTGATAGGCATACGCCACTTCGGTCAGTTGTTCGAGCCGACTGCGTTCGCGGCGATTGCAACTTGGTTCTAACAGATAGGCCCACGCGGAAACGCTCGGACCATAACCATCGACCAGCAATGCTCGTCGCACGCTCAACGCCAACGCGACTGCCGCCGACTCATCGCGGTAATCCACGAATCGCAACGCCGAACCGAGCGGTGAGGTCGCGAGATGAAACCGGCTCACCGTGTCACCGGGATGATCGGCCATCCGGACCAACGACAGAATCAACCGCACCGCTGCCGAGTCGATCAGCGGATTGCCTCCTTCTTCGCTGGCGGGAATTCCCAACGACTGCAATTGGTAAATCAACTTGCCGACGACTTCATTCTTCCGCGCCAGCACTCCGATCGAACGACCGGGAGCATTTCGAGACAAATCGGCAATCATGTTCGCCGCTTGTCGCAACGTGACGGCGCTCTGTGATTCGTCTTCGCTCGCTTCCGCCGCCGCGCGTAGTTGCACGTATCCGGGGAGATGCGTCTTCGCTGTCGAATGCGTTGGAAACAGCCGACACCACGACGCGACTGCATCGGACAGCCGTTCCAAACTCGGATGTTGCGTGAGTTTTGCGAAGACCAAGTTGACGGCGTCGATCACCGGCTGCGACGAACGAAAACTTTTCGCGAGCGTCTCTTCCTTCACTGTTGGCAGATGCTTCTTCAGCGTGTCGAAGATGCGCGCGTCGCCCCCTCGCCAACCGTAAATCGCCTGCTTCGCATCGCCAACACAAAAGAACGACGGTTGAGTTTCTACTTCGCTGAAGAGTGTCCGCTGTGCCACTTTTTGCGATCGCGTTTGCTTCGCGAGCACCTGCTCGGCAAACGGACGGAGCACATGCCATTGCAACGGCGACGTGTCTTGAAACTCATCCAACAACAGATGCGACAACCGCGAATCCATCCGAAACGCGAGCCGCGTGAGCGATTGTTCTTCGGCATCATCACTGGTCGATTTCGCATGTCGTCCGGCCAATGCTCGCGCGACATCACTGAACCCGCAACCGCCGTGCTTGCGCTGCAACTCGCGGTACTCGCGATCAAACCGGTCGAGCAACTCGCGTGTCGCCGCCGTTTGCTGAGCCAACCGATGCAGCGTGATCGCGGAGACCTGTGCCAAAATCGCATCGTAAATGTGCCGCACATCGGCATCGAGTTCTTTGCGGTTGTACGTCGTCTCACCGACGACCAGCTTCGCGAGAATCCCTTTCTTGAGCATCTCTTCCCATTGCTCGCGATCAGCGGAATCACGATCGGCAGCGATCGCTTTTTGCAGTCCCTTGTCTGCTCGCTCGACAAGTTCAGCCAACTCGTTTTGAGTTCGTCGCAATTCTTCGTGCGATGGCATCGCAGGGCAGGGAATTCGTCGCCACGCATCGGGCGATGTCTCAATCGCAATCTCATGGCACGTGTTGACGTTCTCCAAAATTAACTCGCTGACACTGCGAGCCGCCGCCCCTTTCGTCAGCAGTCGCAACAGCTTGACGAGATCGTTGTCAGCATCCGATTCGAGCAACAGCTCGATCGCGTCGCTCTTCAACCGCGTCGCTTCGAGTTCATCGAGAATTCGCCAACCGGGCGGCAAGCCAAGTTCTAACGAATAGCTCGTCGCCAACTTCGCGAAGAAACTATCGAGCGTCCCAACCTGCAAGCGATGCAACCGCTGCGTCACTTGAGCGAGCAACTCAACGCATCGCGTCTGATTCAACTCTGGCGTGTCGATCGCCGCTGCCAACTTCGTGCATTCACCTGCGTCGCTCGCCGCGCGAGCCAGCGTCAGCAAGATGCGTTCGAGAATTTCCCCCGCCGCCTTGCGAGTGAACGTCGCCGCCAAAATTCCTTCTGGCGGAACTCCCGTCGCGAGTAAGCTGATGAATCGATTCGTCAACTGATACGTCTTGCCGGTCCCCGCCGACGCGCGAATCACCAGATCAGGTAGGGCCGCAGCCATGAAGGCTCCTAATTTAGGGACGTGAGTCTACGTAGCCGTCATCGCTCCGCGTGACGAGCCGGTCGCTTCAGTAAGCGTTGGTGAGCAATCGGCTC
>JAYUFI010000135.1:0-7063 GCA_043738805.1 Planctomycetaceae bacterium
CTCGCAATCAGTTCTTCCGTGACGACCGACGACATCACACACTGATCGCAGAAAAAAACCAATGACGCGAGATCGTTTTTAGACTCCGTGAACGATTACGCCCTGATGAAGCAAGAGGACTGAAGCAATGGGAACCGTTTTCAAACGAACGTCAACGAAACCGCTGCCGGTCGATGCCGAGTTGTTTGCTCGAAAGGGCGAACGGTTCGCACGTTGGAAAACGGCGAAGGGGAAAACGAAAACCGCTCCCGTAGTTGTACCGACCGAAGGAAAGTACGCCGGACAGGAACGCATCACGGTCGAGACTCCGACCTACTTCGCCGACTATCGCGACGGGAGCGGGTATCTCAGGCGAGTGGCGACGGGGTGCAAAGACGAAACGGCGGCGCGGAGCGTGTTGGCAGGTCTTGAGAAGCGAGCGGAGAAAGTTCGCTCCGGCATCATTTCGACAACCGAAGAAAGAATGTTCGCACATCAGCACACCGCGTTGACCGAGCACTTGGCCGAATACATCGCCTCGTTGAAAGCGGCTGGGCGGGCCGAGTCTCACGTCACCGGCACGAAGCGGCTGATTCAACGAGTGATCGACGAATTGACTCTGCGACGGCTGGCTGACATCCAAGCCGAAGCGGTCGAACGCTGGCTGGCTCAACAATCGCAGGCCGAGACGAACAAGCCTGCGATGGGGGCACGGACTCGCAACTCCTACCTGATTGCACTGCGAAGTTTTTGCAACTGGTGTGTCGAGCGGGACCGCTTACCGTTTAACTCGCTGACGAAACTCGACCGGGCCGACGAACGTTCTGACCGACGTCGGCAACGCCGAGCACTGACCGAGACGGAGTTGTCTCGGTTGCTGATTGTGGCTCGCCTGCGACCGCTGGCTGAGTTCGGACGCGAAACCGTCCGCAAGGCCAACCCGGCGAACACGACGCGAGAGAAACGCAGCCGTGCGACGTGGAGCTACAAACCGTTGACGTTCATCGAACTCCCCGCCGCTGTCGCTCGTGCTCGTGAACGATTGAAGGATAACCCGGAGTTCATCACTCAACAGGAACGGCTCGGCCAAGAGCGGGAGTTGGTTTACAAAGTGGCGGTCACGACCGGACTGCGAAAGAACGAACTCGCTTCTTTGACCATTGGGCAACTCGACCTCGACGGCGATTTCCCACACGTCCGATTGAACGCCGCCGACGAAAAGAGCCGGAAAGGGAATTCGATCCCGCTTCGGAGCGAGGTTGCCGACGAACTGCGAGAGTGGTTGACAAACGCGGGGGCCGATTTTCGCAACGTGCTGTCGATGTTTGGCCGGGGTGGCTCCGACAACTCGGCGGCATCGAGGTTGTTCAACGTCCCGAATGACTTGTGCAAAGTCTTTGAACGTGACCGAGCCGTGGCAGGCATCGCCAAGAGCGATGACCGGGGCCGCACGGTTGATGTTCACGCCTTGCGGCACACGTTCGGAACGATGCTGAGCAAGGCTGGAGTCTCGCCGAGAGTGGCTCAAGCGGCGATGCGTCACAGTTCCATCGACCTGACGATGAACGTCTACACGGACCCGCGACTGTTGGACGTGCAAGGGGCAGTCGAGTCGTTGCCTCAGATTTCCACGACATCGGAACCATTTGAGAACAAGCAACGCATGGCGGCGGGAGCCGAGACTTTGGCCCCGTCTGCCGTGGCAGTTCCCACTGACTTTTCGAGAGATTTGCAGTCAACGGCTGTCACCATATCGGCCAATTCATCAGCAACCGAGATGTTGCCAGAAACGAAAAAAACTCCGGGAAAAACCATGTTTTCCCGGAGTTTGTCGCAGTACGCCCGGAGGGAGTCGAACCCCCAACCTTCGGATCCGAAGTCCGACGCTCTATCCAATTGAGCTACGGGCGCAAACCAATTCCCAAGACTCGAAAACTTTGCCGCCCGATGTGAGAGGTGTGTCTGAAACTTGTTGAGTCGCTTGGTCGAAAAAGTATCTGGATGAAGCGATTGATTTGCAAGCGGGTCGATCAAGCTTTGTCGAAGGCACTGACAAGCGACTGGCTCATGCTGAGCAGTGATTGGTTGAGCGCACGGAAAAACATGGAAGCCGTGAGAAACTGATGTTTGATGTTTCGCGAGTCGAATTCTTGATCGTGAACGCCACAACCACTCATGTTTCTGTGTCTTTCCGTGCGTACTGTGGGTAGAACATTCTCAGTATGGCAAATGGCCCGTTTTCAGAATGCTCTTTAACTGACGTTCGGCCTCATCGGTTACGGGATAGACCAGGCGAGGATTTTTCGGCAACTTGGAGGGCATCACATGCCATCGGTCATCATCTCGAAAAATCGGAATGACGAAGCGTTCGCCGGTTGTGACTCCTAATGAGGCGAGATCTGTGATTTTCAACTCACGGTCACGGACGACGCTCTTCCAAGACTTCTCGATCTGAACGGTACCGGTTTGTGAGTCTTTGACGAGAACCGTCAGCACATCAACCGACTCGCTGATTTGATCTCGGTTCAGCGTCACGGGATTCGCAGCGGTAACGGACAGAACGAGCAACAAGATCACCCAGGTTGTCGCCAAGATGGCCGCGATGACGAACAGCGGACGTTGCCAACGTGAGGTCGACGAAGTTGATTCGGCGGTCGTTTGGCAGATATGCGTGGTTGTATCCGTCATGGGAGGCGAGTCCGTTCGCGTCGAGATCTGTCAAAACCAGCGGTCGGCTATCGCCGGAACGCCGAGGCTGTGTCGATTTGGTAGCCCTTGTCGAACGCCTCTTCAAAATCATAGACGCCACTGAAGTCGCTGAGCTTGTCGCGATCGGTCTTTCTCATGCGGCCTCGCTCGATCATGTCAAAGACGATGCAGCCGAAATCGTCGGTCGAGGTCACTCCCCAATGTCGAAACACGGGGATCGTCATCATGCCGAACTCTTTCAACGCGAGTTCGCGAATGCCGTCGAGCAACTGCGGGCCGGAGATGTGCGAATCTTCCTGCGGTTCTTGTCGAACTTCGGAATGTTTACCGAACTTCTTTTGAGTGAAGTGCAGTGCATGGTCCACGAACTCATAAGCCGCCGGATGATACTTCGGCTTGGAGGAAGTAGCTTTCTTCGTCTGACTCATCATGACCTCAATCTCAAACGCTTTCAGTCGGCGGAGCTTGGTCCAATTGACCCGCTTTCGGTTTGTTGCCGCGATTACTGACCACCGTCAGCACTTCTTTGGCGTCGATCACCGCCCGTCTCGAATCGTCATAAGCGATCGTCACTTTGCGAGCCAAAATTTCCTGCGACACAACGCGACCTTGTCCCGCTTTCGTCACGACAGTAGCTCCGACCGGCGGGAGTTCGCGTTGGTACTCTTCGTAGGTCTCATATTCGTAGCGGAGACAACATTTCAGACGCCCGCAACGCCCAGAGATTTTCGTGGGGTCGAGCGTCGCCTTTTGGACCTTCGCCATTTTCATCGTGACGGGCGGCATCTCGCGGAGATGCGTGTTGCAGCATGTGGGCTTGCCGCAATCACCGTAATCGGCCAGCAGCTTGGCCTCGTCGCGAATGCCAACCTGCCGCATCTCGACACGCAGCCGAAAGTGACCGGCCATCGCTTTGACGAGGTCACGAAAATCGACACGTTTCTCGGAAAGGTAGTAGATCACGATCCGCTCGCCGCCGAAGAGACGCTCGACGTCGAGCAGTTCCATTTGCAGCTTGCGCTCTGCCACGAATCGCAAGCAGTCGGCGAAATCCTGGCGTTCCATTTGCTTAACTTGGTCGCGTTTTCGCAAATCGTCCGGAGTGGCAATTTGCAGAATGCGTCCGGATTCATCCGTGCGACCGAGATTTTGCCGCGTCTGTTCGCTGGCGGCGCAGAGCACTTCGCCGCATTCCACGCCCCGATCCGAACGCACGATGACCTGCGTACCGCGTGGAATCACGTCCTCGCCTTTCGACGAAAACTCCCCCACGATGCGAGTGATTCCATAACGAACAACGTACTGACCCATGACCGGCTCCGAGGTACTTTGCGACAAGGAGCGGGAGTGTAGCGAGCCGGAATCGAAGTCACACGCAAACCGATCACCGAATGAGCGAACGACGGAGAACATCACGTGACCACAAATGAAATGAAACAGGCGAGCGGAACGGCGTCAGCCGCAGCGCGTGCGAGTTGGGATCAGCTCTTCACTTCCCGGCCAGCTTCGCTGCACGCTGTTGCACTTCGACCGGAATCTTTTCCAGCAGCATGTCGACGACACAATCAGCACTGACACCTTCGCTGTGGGCTTGGAAGGTCGTGACAATGCGGTGCCGCAGCACCGGGTGTGCGACCGCTTTGATGTCTTCGGGGCTGACGTGAAAGCGACCTTCTAAGATCGCTCGGGCTTTCGCTCCGAGGATCAGGTATTGGCCAGCACGAGGCCCTGCTCCCCATGAGATGTATTTCTTGATGAAGTCGGGGGCATCCGGTTCGTTGGGCCGAGTCGCGCGGACCAAGTCGCGGGCATAGATGAAGACATGCTCGGCGACCGGCACTTTACGCACGACTTCTTGCAGCGCGAGGATCTGGCGCGCGTTCAGCGCGGGGGTGAGCTGCGGGTTCTCGCCGCCTGTGGTCTGCTTCAGGATACGCAGCTCTTCCGCCGCGTTCGGGTACGACACCACCACGTTGAACATGAAGCGGTCGAGCTGTGCTTCGGGGAGCGGGTATGTCCCTTCCTGCTCGATGGGGTTCTGCGTCGCCAGTACGAAGAACGGCGCGGGCAGCATGTAACTGCTGCTGCCGACGGTGACGTGCTTTTCTTGCATGGCTTCCAGTAGCGCCGCTTGAGTCTACGGTGGCGTGCGGTTGATTTCGTCCGCCAGCAGGATGTTCGTGAAGATCGGCCCCTGCATGAACTGGAAACTGCGCTGCCCGGTCTCTGGATCGTCGCGGAGGATGTCGGTGCCGGTGATGTCCGATGGCATCAAGTCGGGTGTGAACTGAATCCGGCGGAATGACAGCGACAAGATGCGTGAAACCGTCGTGACCAGCAGCGTCTTCGCGAGCCCCGGAACGCCGATCAGTAAGACGTGCCCGCCGCTGAAGAGTGCGATCAACAACTGATCGACGACTTCCCGCTGGCCGACGATCACCTTGCCGATTTCGTCCCGTAATTTGGA
Organism: Planctomycetaceae bacterium; assembly: GCA_043738805.1. Classification (GTDB taxonomy): domain Bacteria; phylum Planctomycetota; class Planctomycetia; order Planctomycetales; family Planctomycetaceae; genus SXKJ01. The sequence continues at coordinate 5,156 of JAYUFI010000135.1, forward strand.
ATACGCCGTCGCCAAGCCGCGAATGGCTTGAGCCTCTTTTTCTCGCGCCGCCGCTTCGGCGTCAGCGGGCGATTCAGTTTCCGGTGGCAATGCTTCAGACATGTTGAGACATCAGATTAAGGGAGCGGTGACAACCAGGACGCTGCGGAGGATCGTAACTGAGCGATTCAGCGATGTCGCAGTCGCTACGTCGAATCTTATTCGCCGACGCGCTTGAGAATCACGTGACCGGTCGCGAGAGTAGCTCCCCGTCCTACTTTTCATGCGACATCCAGCAAGGAGCGTCACCATTAAAGGCCCCGGCTTCCGAAACGATCTCGATGTTCGCCGAGTCTGGCTCTGTCCGACGTGTGGGCAGACGCAGCGTTTGACGCAGGATTTTACCTCCGCTCGTTGCGGCTGCGTGCGCGACGGCATGCCGATGAAGCTGGCCGAAGAACCTCGCTCGCCGCGGATTGCGTTGCGAGCCGATGCTCGTGCGGTCATTGATCGGATTCAGGCGGGCGAGGTGATTCCTCGGCTCGTTTCCGCGTTGACACCTGGTCGCTCGAATGACGGAGAATCGGGCGGCATGGGAAATGAATTCGACGATGAGGGAAATCGTCGATCATCTCGGCGACCGGAGCGACAAGACTCCGATCGGCCTCCGCGTGATGAAAGCCGTCTGCCTCGCGATGAAACGCGGGCCGACGCGAACTCATCGCAAGAAGCCACTCCGCGCGAGGAGGAACGTGTTGCCGAGATGGAGCCAAGTCGAAAGGCGACGCGAACGATTGAGCCAGTTGCCGTTGAGACTTCTGTGGCGGAGCTTTTCGTGGCGGTTCCCGATACGCAGCGAGAAACGCCGCCGACATCGGCAGAGCCGGTTTCTAAACCGGCATCGCAATCAAATGACGACGTCGATGACTTCGCCGCTGGAATCCACGACGATTAAATGAGCGGCGCCAAACTAACCCGAAGCGTGAGTTTAGAAGTTGCGCTATTTGGACACGGAAGACGCGGACTCCACGGAGAAAGACAAGGCTGTAGCCGAAATCGTAAGGTTTTGGACATTGATCGCGCGACGTCCGAAGTCTCACGACTTCAGCTACAAAACCGCCTTCGTCCGCGTCTTCCGTGTCAAATAGCGCAACCTCAAAGAGCGAGGGCGGACGCTTCTCGTGACGATGATCTTGAATTCGATGTCTTGTGAAGCGTTTGCCCTCGCTCACGCTTCGGGTTAGTGCGGGCGAAGCCCGTCACATTTCCACCGTACCGCTGACTTTGCCTGCTGAGAATTATGGCCGAAACTGAAATCGTCATTCGCGGGGCGCGCGAGCATAACCTGCAGGACGTCAACCTGCGGCTGCCGAAAAATCAGCTCATCGTGATGACCGGCGTCAGCGGTTCGGGCAAGAGTTCGTTGGCGTTCGACACGCTCTACGCCGAAGGGCAGCGGCGGTACGTTGAATCGTTGTCGTCGTATGCCCGGCAGTTTCTCGGGCAGATGCCCAAGCCGGACGTCGATTCGATCACCGGGCTGGCACCGTCGATTTCGATCCAGCAGAAGTCGAGCGGACGCAACCCGCGTTCGACCGTCGGCACGATCACCGAGATCTACGATTACCTGCGCGTGCTGTTCGCCCGCGTCGGTCAGCCGGGCTGTCATCAATGCGGCCGGCCGATCACGGCACAGACGCGCGACCACATCCTCGACAGCATCCTGCGGCTGCCCGAAGGGACCAAGTTTCAAATTCTGGCCCCGGTCGTGCAGCGGCAAAAGGGTGAGTTCCGCGACCTGTTCACCGACCTGCTGAAGCGGGGCTTTCTGCGGGCACGGGTCGATGGCAAGGTCGTGCAGTTGACCGACGACCTGAAGCTCGACAAACAGATGAAGCACTCGATCGACGTCGTGATCGACCGTTTGAT
>JAYUFI010000136.1:0-7059 GCA_043738805.1 Planctomycetaceae bacterium
GCAGCGTGGAGCGCTTCGCTGAGCGGCTGCGGCGTTCATGGCGGAGCGTGTTACGGCAAGACTGATCCCGATGGTCACACCGTTGCCGAGGGGGAAGCGTCTGCCGGTGACTTGTTCGCCACGATCCTGTCGGCACTCGGCATTGATCCGCTGAAAGAATACGTGCTCGGTGCTCGCCCGATACCGCTGTCTGACTTTGGTTCCAAGCCAATCAAAGAGGTGCTGGCATGACGACATCCGACCCAACCAAGCTGAAGATGACGAAGGAATTCGGGTTGCCGAACATCGCGTTCTGCGTGGCTCGTGTGCCGAACAGCGGACGGCTGATCTTCGGGAGTTCCGACTTCAAGCTGTATGAGATCGACGTGCTGGCGGAAAAACCGCAGCCGGTGGCGTTCAACGGCGAAGGACATCAAAGCTATGTCACTGGCGTCGTCCTGTGTGCTCCGAACATCGCCGTCTCCGGCAGCTATGACGGCAGGCTGATTTGGTGGGACATCGAAAAGCGCGAGCCGATTCGTACCGTCAGCGCTCATGAATTGTGGATTCGCCATTTGGCCGTCAGTCCGGACGGCAAGACGATTGCCAGTGTGGCTGATGACATGCAGTGCAAACTGTGGAACGCCGAAACGAGCGAGATGTTGCGTCAATTCAGCGATCACAAGCCGATCACGCCGCATGATTTTCCCTCGATGTTGTTCGCGGTGACGTTCTCGCTCGATGGGAAATTCGTCGCGACCGGAGACAAGATCGGTCATGTCGCCATTTGGGAAACGAACTCAGGGACGAAGGTCGCGACGGTGGATGCTCCGACGCTTTACACGTGGGATCCGCGTCAGCGACGGCATTCGATCGGCGGCATTCGGTCGCTCGCATTTTCGCCCGATAACAAGTTGCTGGCCATCGGTGGCACGGGGCAAATCGGCAACATCGATCATCTCGAAGCCAGTGCGCGGACTGAGATCTTCGATTGGCAATCGGGGCAGCGCGTCAAAGAGATCGTCAACGAAAAGTTCAAAGGGCTCGTCGAGCACCATGTGTTCGATCCGACCGGCCAGTGGTTGGTCAGTAGTGGCGGCGACAACGGTGGGTTCGTCGCCTTCCACAGTGTTGAAACGGGGAAGACGATCCATCAAGACAAAGCGCCGATGCACGTGCATCAGTTCGTACTCAACGAGGCTTACGACACGCTCTTTGCTGTCGGACATAACAAGATCGCCGTGTTTGAATTCAAAGCCGAAGCGCCGAAGACGGAAGCACCGGCTCCTGCCGCCGCTACGAACTGATTCGGAAGTTCTGTATAGAGGGCCTGTGAGCCGAGTGGTGTTAGCTCAATGGCACTCACGCTGTCGCCTTTCGCTCCGCGAAAGGGCGTTCTTTCGCGGAACGAAAGACGACAATCTTGCGGTTCACCGGCTTCATTGGACATTCGAGCTTGGACATTGGACATTCCTGACACACGCACTCAACCCCTGCGTGTCTCAGACAGAGTCCTCTCCACGAAAGTCCTTCATGAGCCAAGCCAACGTGCAGTCTCTCGCAGCGATGCGCGAGTTCCGTGTGAAGATGGTGGAATTCACGGATGCGGCGAACGACGTGCTCGCTTCGCTACAGCAGCAGAGTTACTCGTTTCTCGATTGGGTTGAGCACGATCGGCCACACTTCTGGAAACAGTACATGCTCCGCAGCTTCGACTACATCGCCGAAGCGCGAGTCGCGTTAGAGCAATGCATGATGCGGCAAGTTGGCGATCATCGACCGACGTGTTACGAAGAAAAGCTCGCGCTGCAAGCGGCCAAGCGACGGCTGCAAATGGCTCAAGAGAAAGTCGAAGCGGTCACTCGTTGGGCGAACGTCGTGCGTCATGAAATCGACGAGCACGAAGCAAGACGCGGCGGAATGCAACGCTTCGTCGAAACCGATTTTGCTCGTTCGATCGCCGTGCTCGGTCGGATGATCAACGCGATCGAAATGTATGCGGAGTTGGATGCGAACGTAGAAGACGTGGCTCCACCGCCGACTGCGACGTAGTCGTGGTAATTTTGAAATTTCGGATCTCAAATTTCATCGGACAAAACCATGCGACGTGCCGATCTCTCCGTTGATGCCACAAAACTCTACAAGTCTCACGTGGAACTCCTTCAGGCTTGGGAACGGACGAAAGAGTCTTGGAAAGACGACAACAGCCAGAGTTTTGAAGACGAGCACATCGTGACGCTCGGCCCATTCGTGAAGCTGTTGCTCGATGCGTCGAATCATCTCAACGAAGTATTTCGGAATGCCGAACGGGATCTCGCGTCGCCCGGCGATGATTGAGCGGCCTTCAGTGTGGCGTGACGCTCCGCGTCGCGCTTCACGACGCGGAGCGTCGTGCCACAAATGGCTTCGCCGCTACAAATCGCGGGTCAGCAGAAACAACGCTTTCTTCTCGCCGGGCAAGGTGAAGTCGAAGCCGCACTGTTTGAAGAACTCTTCGTTCGACGTGATCGCCATGACTTCGAGAACCTGTCGCTCGCGAGCACGTTCGACGCAGCGATCGACCAATTGCCGTCCGACTCCGCGACCACGAAAGTTTGGTGACACCGCCAAGCTGCGGACTTCGCTCATCTTCGGCGAATAGATTTCTAATGCGGCGAAGCCCACGATTTGCTCAGCGACTTCCGCGATGAAACCATGCGGCAAAAGGTCTTCGAGTTCTTCCGTTGTTCGCGGCAGCAACTTGCCTTCGGCAACGAACGGTTCGATGAATTTGGCAATCCTCGGCAGGTCGTCGATCGTGACCGATCGAACCGAGAGTTGGGAGTCGGCAGAGTTCATTTCAAGCCTCACAATTTCTGGATTCACGAGAACGGAACTATAGCCGCGCGGTGAGTGACGTCACGTCTGAGTTGTCCTGTGGATTGCCTTCATTCCCCTGACCTTCATTCTTCTGACAAACATATCAGACTCTTGTGAATCGAGTGATAATCAGAGGAATTGAGCGCGTGAATTCGGGCCTTCTCTGGAAGACTTCATTTTCGTTGTCGGACTTGTACACTCGCCTGTGAACTTCTTTGTCACCCGGTTTGGAAAACCGGGCTACACAAATTCTGCGTTTGGGATTCAGCGCATGGTCGCTTCTTCCAAGGTACGTCAAGCGGTGAGCGTACAGCGTCGTCGAGCACCCGCGATTTCAGTGCTCTTGGTGTTCGTTGCCGGAATCGTCTTGGACAGCTTGGTAAGTTGGTCGGGCTGGGTTTGGTTGAGTGCTATCGGTGCGGCGCTCGCAACTGCGGTCGTCGCCAGATTCGCGAAGCAACATTGGCTGTCGGTGAGTTGTTTGCTGATCGCAGTCGCTGCTGCCGGAGCCGTACGGCATCATGACGCTTGGTCGGTTGGTGAGGCGAATGAGATCGGTTTGTTCGCAACAGATGAAGCTCGGCCCGCTCAGTTGCGAGGCGTGATCACGCAGCGTCCGATTGTTTCGCAAGCGGATGGAAACGAGTCGCCGCGCGGCGGACGATCTCGAACGCGGACAACGTTCGTCATTCGCTGTCGGCAATTACGCGATGGCGACAAGTGGGTTGAGGTCACGGGCTTGGTGCGAGTCGATATCGCGAGTGAGGTTTCTGGGCTGCGCATCGGCGATGAGGTGCAACTCATCGGACGCTTGGCTTTGCCGTTTCCGCCGGGAAACGTCGGCGAGTTCGACTTCGCGGCGATGTTGCGTCGGCAGGGGATTCGCGCGGTGTTGCGCTGTCGTTCGCAGGACGCGGTCAGCGTGTGCCAACGACACGACGGTCTGTGCGAGAAACTTCAACGCTGGCAAATGGCTGGTCGTGAGCAGTGCGAAACGCTGCTGAAGGAAAAACTCAGCCCCGAAACCACATCGGTCGCGATCGCGTTGTTGTTGGGGACTCGCACACGCATGAGTCCGCTACAACGCGAGGCGTTCGTCGAAAGCGGCACGATGCACGTGCTGGCGATTTCGGGATTGAACGTCGCCATCTTGGCAATGTTCGTCAGCGTGACGTGTCGGCTGTTGAACTTATCGCGAGCGATCACTGCCGTGTTGTTGTTGACGTTGGTGGGGGGATACACGGCGATCACTGACGCGGGACCGCCGGTGGTGCGAGCGTCGCTGTTGGTCTATCTCGCGGCACTCGGCTGGCCGTGGGATCGCCCGGTCCATAGCAGCAATCTGTTGGCCGTGACTGGTCTGGGGGTTTTGTTGTGGACGCCGACCGACGCCTTCAGTGTCGGAGCACAGCTCTCGTTTCTGGCGGTCGCGGTGATCTTGTGGCAATCCGGTCGGCATCGCATGGCTGAGCAGGCGGATGCAGAGTCCGATCCAAACGCGAATGAGCAATCCGCATCGACAGACGACAAACTGAAACAGGAACCAACAACAAAACGTGACGTCATTGAGGCCCTTGAAGAGAGTCTCCCGACGACATGGCCCAGACGGTTGTTTCGATTGACGTGGTATGCATTGCGCGAATCCGTGTCAGTCTCGATCTTCATTTGGATTTTCACGGCACCGGTGATCGCTGGGCAGTTTCATTTGGTTTCGCCGGTCGGAGTGCTGGCGAACATTCCGCTGTTGCCGGTGGCGAGCGTGGCGTTGTGCTTGGGTTATTCGGTGTTGATGCTCGGCTTTGTCAGTTCGACGTTGGCCGGTTGGCTCGCGGTTTTGTTTGACTGGTCGTTGCGATTGATGCTGTTGATTGTCGATGTGGCCGCGAGGTTTTCGTGCGGTCATCTTTATGTACCGACGCCGCCCACGTGGTGGCTCGTAGGAGCAGCGGTTTGCTTGGCGAGTTTGTTTTGGTGGCGCAGTCGCATGCTGCGTCGGCACCTCGGTTGGAAAGCGTTTTGCGTGTGGTTGATCATCGGCTTGCTCGTGCCGCTGATCCCTCGGCAACCGGGACCGCTCCGTTGCACGGTCTTATCGGTCGGTCACGGATTGTCGGTGTTGATCGAGACTCCCGGCGGTCGAACGTTGTTGTATGACGCAGGGACGATGGGCGATTCGCGGCGCGCGACGAATGTTGTGCAGCAAGCGCTTTGGTATCGCGGACTCAGTCATCTCGATGGCATCGTGCTTTCACATGCCGACTCGGATCACATCAACGGCGTCTCTGGTTTGATTCGCACTCTGCCAGTCAAGCGGCTGTTCGTCTCGCCGCAATTTTTGGATTGGCGACAACCGGCCGTCAGTGAGGTGCTCAATTGCGTGAGTCACTGCGAGGTTCCGATCCAATTGATCTGGCAAGGCGATTCATTGCGATTGGACGAAGGCGTGCATTGCCGCGTGTTGCATCCGCAAGCCGAAGACAAGCTGGCCAACGACAACGCGAACAGCGTCGTGCTGTCGATCGAGTACGCCGGGCGACGCCTCTTGCTGACCGGCGATCTCGAACGTGACGGACTCGCGCGCCTGTTGCAGACGGAACCGATTCATGCCGATGTGCTCGTCTCTCCCCATCACGGCAGCTTGGGAGCCAACACGACCGACCTCGCGCGCTGGGCACGTCCGAGTTGGCTCGCAGTCAGCGGCGATCGCCGAGTGAGTCTCGCGACATTGCGAACGCGGTTCGGTCCCAACGTCGATGTGCTCAGCACTTCAGAATACGGAGCGATCACGTTTGAGATCGACTCACGCGGACAACTTACTTGCGACACGTTTCGTCGTGGTCGAGTGGTTGATGAGGAGGATGACTGAGATCGATGCCATCGACACCTCAATGTTCAAACGAAGTTCTTTGTTAAAGAGCTTTCACCGCAAGGGCGCGAAGAACGCGAAGTGTGGCAATGAAGTTGGAAAGTCGAAACGTTTGCCAAAGTTTCCGGGCCGATGATTTTGAAGAATGAATTTTTGTGCTTCTTTTCTTCGCGACTTTGCGGTGAAAACTGGCCTGTTTAAGCAACTTCAGCCTCACTTCGATTCCGGTCGTTCGGACCAGCGATAGGCTTTGAGCAAGCGGCGTTGAAAGAAATGTGGATCGGTGGCTTGTACGAGCGCGTGACCCCGTTGACGCAAATCTGCGGCAGGCCACTTTTGCGTTCCCCAGGTGATGACGACTCGCGGCTGAGACTTCGCGTTGAGCGGTTCCGTGTCTGATGGCGGAATTGTTGATTCGGCAAACATCGTGTCCCAATCTGCGGCCCAGCGAACGGTTCGCCGCGTCCAGAGACTTTGCAAGAAGAAGCGAATTCGCGCCGGAGGAACTTCGTCGCAAATCAACCAACACTCCGCAGGATTCAGTTCGGCGGAAAGTTGGCGGCGAAAGGCGATCAACTCCCGTTCGTCATCCGATTGCGATCGCAACGACCACAATCCAATGACGGCGTTCGCGACAACTCCGCCCAGGACACAGATGAAAATGGTGGCGCGACGGCGGCGGTCTTCTGCCGACAAGCGTTGAATCAACCAGACGCTCAACACACAAAACAGGAGCAACGCTAGTAGTCCGCCGCCGATCCATGCGGACGTCAGCGGCAATCGCCAGCGCGGCGAAACGTGAGGGGCGATGTTCGCGATCAAAGTGACCGCCGTGACGACCAACACTTCCCTCAATCCAAACTGACGGCGGAGGATTCCATCCAACCCCTGCGCGGCCAACAAAATCAGCGGGATGAGCACCATCGTGGACCACGGCACCACAGTGATGAATTCACCGCGATGCACGGACCAACTGGCAAACCACAATAGCCACGTGATTCCGAACGAGACCCTCACAAACCGATCGCGACGACAGGTCGCCTCGGATTTCTGCTGAGTGATTCTGCCGAATGAGTCCACGATTCCCAACAGGACGAATCCCAGCAACGGCCCCGACAACCCCAGCAGCGCTCGCGACGCGGCAGCCGCATGAGTGGTCAGCAACCGCACCTGACTCAACGAAGCCAACTCTGCTCCCAATGGATGAAATCCAAATTGCCACAGCGCAGTCGGTCGCAGGCCCAACGCCAATACGCCCCAGGCACAGCCGATTCCGCCCGCGATGGTAGTCACGATCAACACGGCCATCAGCGCATGAGCCACGCGAATCAACCGCCGTTGCAGCACGCGTCGCC
>JAYUFI010000137.1:0-2675 GCA_043738805.1 Planctomycetaceae bacterium
AGAAAAAACTTTCGCCAGTGGAGGTCATGCGGGCGAAGATGTCGGCGGCGAAAGGCTCACCGGCTGACAAGCCTGTGGATGCACCGAAGCCACTGATCGTTGAGAAACAGCCTGACGAGAAGCCGGCTACTGAGAAACCGCCTGCGATTGTGCAAGAAACTCCACAGGCGAGCGGGGTGGCGTCAGCCCCCCGGTCTGTTGAGCAAAGTACCATGTCTGATGAGCAAGCCATCAGGGGGCTGACGCCGCCCCACTCGCCTGATGTTGTTGCAACTCCGCCGGTCGTCAAGAAGCTGCTGCCGATTTCAAAACCAGTTGCGAGTGTGGAGAGTGTTGCAACAAGCGCCGTTGCGAAGTCCAAAGTCATCGTCATCTCGCCCATCCAAATCGCCGGACTGCGCGACTTTCATTTGAAGATCGTGCGACCGTATTTGGACAAAGGGATTTCGCCGCAACATGGTTTGAATGAGTCGATCACCGCTCGGCGATTGTTCGGTCAATTGAAATCCGACTTGCCTGCGGAGCTGCATGAGATTCTCGTACAGCTCGCGGGATTCTGTGAGGAGCGGCGGCAGTTCGCTGTGCAAAAGCGGCTGCATCGTTGGCTGCATTGGTGGCTGATTCTGCACATCCCGCCGTCGATTGCGTTGCTGGTATTGTTTGTCGCTCACGTCGTGATGTCGCTGCGAGTCGTCCCGTTTGGAAGGTAGTGGGTCATGCTGCGTTCGAGCCGAGAACTTTCCAGTCGTCTGAAAATCGACGGGCACAAACGCCCGGATCGGTTTCGTCGGATGACGTGGTGGCTCGCGTTGTGGGCGGGAGTCGGATCGCTGATGTGGCTGTCGTGGCAACACGTGCAAGGGGAGAACTCGATCTATCAAGCGGGACCGGTCAGCACGCCGCATCGCTTCATCGAAAACAACTGCGAAAAGTGCCACACGACTTGGACGCCGCTACAACGCTTGGTCTCGCTCAGCGATGACCGGCACTCCGTCGAGAATCAGAAGTGCGAACTCTGTCATCGAGTGGCCGAGCATCACCACAACCAGTCGCCGCGTCACGAAACCATTTCTTGCGCGGTCTGTCATCAAGAGCATGAAGGGATCGAGATGCTCGAACGTCCGAGCAACCGTTTCTGTATCGCCTGTCATTCCAAATTGGAAACGCTGACTCATCCGGCGGACTTGCGTGACAACTCGGTCAAGCCGACAGAGACCTTCGCGAACAGCGTCACGCAATTCGATCGCTTTGACGGACATCCAGAGTTCCGCCTGAAGACGCTGTTGGTGCCAGAAAGCTCGGAGGCGAAACCGGCGGAGAAACACGGAGCACTCCGCGCGGTTGAACATTTTCAACGACCGGGCAATGCGGAAGTTCGCTGGCAAGATCGCGGTCGTATTCGGTTCAATCATGCCGCGCACTTGAAGGCCGAACGCGATGCGAACGGTGAATTGATTTACGGCCTGATCGGCAAAGATCGAAAATTCACCGACTTGTCTCAAAGCTGCGATAAGTGCCACCAACCGGACAGCGAGCGGCGTTTCATGCAGCCGATCTCGTTCGAGCGACATTGCCGTGAATGTCATCCGCTGTTGTTCGATCACGAACGCTTCCCCGGCCAGAGTGTGCCTCATCAGACACCCGATATCGTGCGTGGTTTTTTGACGGAGACTTACACGCTGCGAGCATTGTCAAACGTTGCGACAAACGCTGCGCCATCGAAACGCGACGAGTCCTCGCGACCGGTTCCGGGGCATCGGGACTTCCAACGTGATTCGCAAAGGCTGTCGAAGGATCAAGCTCAAGGGGTTCTTGACGCTGTCGGCCAAGCAGAAGCGATCGTGCAACAACATCGACATCGCCAGTTCGGTTACGAAGCAAGCGGCGGTTGTCGTTACTGCCATCAAGTCGAACCGGTGGCCGAGAAGCCTGCGACTGAAAAGACCGCTGCCGATCAGCCTTCAGCCTCGCAAGTTGATTGGAAGATTGTCTCGACCAACATCCCGCAACGTTGGCTGGCTCACGGCGAGTTTCATCACGGATCGCATCGCCTGCTGAACTGCTCGGCGTGTCACGTCGATGTCGAGAAGAGCAAGAGCACCGGCGACGTGCTGATCCCGTCCATCAACGTCTGCCGCGCATGTCATTCGGCGGAACCGTCGTTGTGGTTGGAGGCGTTGAACTCAAAGAGTTCCGATCAAGACAACCCTGAGTCGCCGAGCCGCCGCTCGGAGCACAACGTGAAAGAACTCTTGGCAAACAGTCGGCAAGGTGCTCGCTTCGATTGCACCGAGTGTCACCAATATCACAACCATCACGGAGAAAAACTGAGCGGGCCGTTTACGAGATAGAAGAAATTCAGGAACACGTTTGCAGGACGGGCACTCCTGTCCGTCGTCTGACTTTCAACGGGCAAGAGTGCCCGTCCTACAAAAACCGAACGGCCATTTAACTCGGCAGCAATTTCACCACGATGTCGCACGTCACTCCCTCACGTCTGCTGTGCTTTCTCGCCGTTGCCGCGATCTTGTTCGCTGCGTCGTGGCGTGAGCGTGTGGAAACGGCTCCGCCAACCGAACCGTCGGCGCAGACCAACGTGGGCGAAGCGAATGCGAAGACAACTACAGCACTGAGGCTTGTCGGCAGCGCGTCGTGTGCGACGGCCGCCTGTCATG
>JAYUFI010000138.1:0-7043 GCA_043738805.1 Planctomycetaceae bacterium
CCGAGCTTGCCTCGGTGGAATCGGGCTTCTGCACTACGAGGCTCGAAACGGAATATCACACTTGTCGTAGTGCAGAAGCCCGAAATCCACCGAGACAAGCTCGGTGGGGTTGTGTTGATTTCAGATAATCTGAAAGACTTCGCTCAGGCTCGCGACGATCTGCGGAAGTTTGCGAACGGGCGCTTCGTGGAACTGCTGAGGAAGAACACGAATCAGTATCAGCCGATGGTCGGAACTGTCGCGAGTACGATTCATGACGTGCTCGGTTGCCGCGAAGGGATCGTGTTTTACCTTGATCGACTCGATCGCGAACCGGATTGGTTGCGACAGAATAACCAGTCAGGCTGGGGTTACTTCGCGCGAACGATGGCTGAATGGCGGAGTCAGTGCCCGGACTTGGGTGATGTTGAACCGCGATTGCTCGAACGTGTGCTGACTGAATTGCGTCGCGAACTACTGACTCAGCAATTGAGCCGCACGGAGTTCGTCCATCAAAACAGCGCGTTCTTTTGGAAGGCGAAAACGGACGACTTCGCTCGTGTGGCCGAGCAAGCTGCCGCTGAAAAAATCAAAGAGGGAGAAGTGATCAAGGTCATTGCGACCTATTTGTGGGACGGCTTGAACCGCCGTGAGGCGGCGATCGGGCTGTTGAAAAACGCTCACGGGCGGAAGCAGCTTGATGCTGATTGGCGGTCTCAACTGGCGTGGTACTTACGCGCCGTTGATCGAAACGACGAAGCAATCGTGTTGATGCAGGCGTTGGTCAACGAGTTCCCCGATCGGCTCGACTTCCGCCCGCGATTGATGGAGCTGTATTTCCAAACCAAGCAGACCGCGCGACTGATCGCCGAATTGGCGGCGGCAGACGCTCTCTTGCATCTGCGCGGCTGGAACGAAGCGGCGATGCGAATTTTGGCGGAAGCGTGTCTCAACTGCGAGTTGTTCGAGCCGTCGGTCGGTTATTGGAAAGAAGCGATCGCCGCTCACGAGCAGTCACAGCCGAATCGCGGCATCGGCAACGGCACGCTGTCGCAGTATTACTCGAAGCAAGCTCTCGCGTATGTTGGTTTGAAAGAGTTTCCGAAAGCGGTCGATGCGGCGATCTCAGCGATCGTGAGCTGGGGGCCGAACCGTGAAGAACGCAAGAAGGCAATCAACGCGTTGGAGTCGGTGATGCAACAATGCCCGGACCTCGACAGCTTGGCGAAGCACCTTGATGCCGAAACGAAACGCACGAAGTTGGAAAACCCGATCGCTCGCAAAGCGCTGGGACAGATTTATGCCGAGCGAAAACAACACGCTCAGGCCGTCGTGCAATTGCGGCTCGCGATCGAGATTCAACCAAACGACATTGAAACTCATGACGCATTGATCGCAAGCCTTGATGCGGTCGGCGACAAGATCGCCGCTGTCGAGCAATTGCTGGAGTCGCTCAAACTCAACCGCCGCGACATCGCTCGCTTCAAAGCGGCGGGGGAACGTTTTGTTCAAATCAAACAAGCGCTCGAAGCCGAACGGGCCTTCACGAGCATCGTCGAAATGCTGCCGCTCGAAGCGGAGAGTCATTCGCTGCTGGCCGAAGTTCGCGAATCACAAGACCGCTGGCCCGACGCGATCACTCACTGGCAACGCGCGGCCGAGTACCGTTCGCACGAACCCGAACCGCTGCTGCGACTCGCGACCGCGCAGATTCATGAGCAGCAACGGGCGGATGCCGACGTGACGTTGCGTAAGCTCGAGGCGAAAGCGTGGGAGCAACGCTTCGGCGATGTCATTGATCGAACGCGCGAATTGCGAAAGCAACTGGCTCCGTGATACGTTCTGCCGCACAATGACCAGTGGCATCTCGCCCGTTTCAAACCTCATTCGTCGAGCTTCGTCTGCCATGATCTTCGTTCTCGATAACTATGATTCCTTTACCTACAATCTCGTGCAACGGCTGGGTGAGATTGATCCTTCGTTGGACATCAAGGTGGCTCGCAACGACCAAATCACGATCGACGAGATCGAACTGTTGCAGCCGGAACGGATTATCGTTTCGCCCGGCCCGTGTACTCCAGCGGAAGCGGGGATCTCGCGCGAGCTGATTCGGCACTTCGCTCCGAAGCTACCGGTTCTGGGCGTTTGCCTGGGTCATCAAAGTTTGGGAGATGTCTTCGGCGGACAAGTCTTGCGAGCTCGACTGCCGATGCACGGCAAGACGTCGATGATTCATCACGATGGCAAAGGAGTCTTCGCCGGTCTGCCGAATCCCTTCGAGGCGACTCGCTATCACAGCTTGATCGTTCCCGAAGAAACGTTGCCTGCGGAGCTCGAAGTGAGTGCCTGGGCCGATGCCGAATCGCCCGACCTACCGCGAGAAATCATGGGCCTGCGGCACCGCAAGTACGCGACTCACGGCGTGCAGTTTCACCCGGAAAGCTATCTCACGGCGGAGAATGGCATCCAACTGCTGAAGAATTTCTTGGCACTGTCGTAGCGCTCGCGCGTTTCGTAGGTTGGGACTCCGTCCCGACTCATCCGAGACGAGTGTCGGGACGGAGTCCCAACCTACAAATTGCGGCTCAGCGGTGTCACTCAGCTTCAACAACCAACGGGCGGCCGTGGATGTCTTTCAGAATAATCGTCGTGTCGGCACATTGCTCGACCTTGCCGACGTAACGGCGGTCGAGGCGGCATTGCATCCGGACTCGGTTGTCTTCGTAGTCTTGGTGCAGCACTTCGGCGTGTTGCGACAAGAATGCAAAGAGCTTGCCGTTGCCGGCGCTGGTTTCGATCTCGGCCAGCACGCTCCCGCTCCCCAATCGTTCCGAGACCGCCTCCGTCAGTTTGTCGAAGCCGATCCGTTCGAGAGCACTGACGCTGATGCAGTCGGTGTGTTTGGCTCGCAGGACGTCAATGAGGCTGCGATCTTGGACTCGGTCGGTCTTATTGAGAACCAGTAACATGTTGGTGCGATCGACGCCGATCTTTTCGAGCACTTCATGCACGGTGTCGATTTGCCGCTCGGCTTCGTAATGACTGGCATCGACGACGTGCAGCAACAGACCCGCGTGTCGTGCTTCTTCCAAGGTGGACTTGAACGAGGCGACCAAGTGGTGCGGCAGGTTGCGCACGAAGCCGACTGTGTCGCTGAGCAGCACTTCGCCCCAGTGCGGCAAATGCCAGCGTCGGGTGCGCGTATCGAGCGTCGCGAACAACTGGTCGGCGACGTACACGTCGGCACCCGTCAGCGACCGCATCAACGTGCTCTTGCCAGCGTTCGTGTAGCCGACCAATGAGACCGTCAGCAGATCGTCGCGAGTCTTCACCACGCGCTCACGGCGCTTCTCGACTTCCTTCAGCTTGAGCTTGAGCTCGTCGATCCGCTGATCGATCAAACGCTTGTCTGTTTCGAGCTGCTTTTCACCGGGGCCGCGCCCGGCTCCGACGCCACCTTCGATCCGTTCGAGGTGCGTCCACATCCGCTTCAGCCGCGAGCGGTAATACAACGACTGCGCCAGCTCGACCTGCAACCGCGCTTCAAACGTTTGAGCCCGCCGCGCGAAGATGTCCAAGATCACTTCGCTACGATCGACGATCACCTTGTCGAGTTCCTTCTCCAGGTTGCGTCCCTGAGAAGGCGACAGGTTGTTGTCAAAGATGATGACCTCGGCTCCGGTGGCTTCGATCAATTGCTTGAGTTCTTCGACCTTCCCTTTACCCAGCAGCGTCGCGGAGCTGGGATCGTTGGTCTTCTGCACCAACTCGCCGACAACCTCGGCACCGGCCGTCGCCACTAATCCTTTCAGCTCATCTAGCGACGAGTCCTTATCGACATGGCTCCCCTTTTCGAGCACCGCGACCAAAATGGCTCGCTGCTCTTGGACTTTCAATTGTTCTCGTTTTGGATCAGCCAAGCGAATCTCCGTTCGTGGTTAAAAGGCTTATCGCCATTCGGAAACGTATGTCGTAACTCAATGTGCCAGCGGCGACATGTCGGCGCGGCGGCACAACTACATCGTGGCCGCATTGAAGGCGGCAGTCACATCGACTTCCAAGCCAGCCAGCAGCCGCGAGGTCGCTCGTTCGCCGAATACAAATACACCGTGCTCGGCGTAGGTCGTCCCATCGAGCACTAGCACGGTGATTGTGTTGAGTTTCGGATCGACGATCCAGTATTCCGGAATCTCGGCCATCGCGTATTCACGGCGTTTCGTTTCCAGATCGCGACGGCGGTCGTCATCGCTGACAACTTCCACGACGAGATCAGCACCGATCCAAAACTGCTCCGTCATCCGTTCGGCGTGAGTGTGCAGCATCACGCTCACGTCAGGCTCGCGGTACTTCCCTTCGCGCACCTGGACTTTGAAAGGAGCCGGGACCGCAACTCCCAAGCGACGCTGGCTGACAAAATCTTCCATGCGACGAGACAACCAAAATGCGATGCGCTGATGGGAAAACGTGGGCATGGGCGGAAACTCCAAAACGCCGTGCGAGAATTCAATCAACTGGTTCGTATTGATCGCGAGGTATTCCTCTTCGCTCCAATGCCCTTGATTGGGGAAGAGCCGCGCGACGTCCCAGGTGGGTTCGCTTGTGGGACGGTTGGAGAGGGTACTGGTGGTTGCCATTGGGTCAGCCTTGGTCAGGTTGAGGGTGTCGGCCAGTCATCGCCGACGTTGGCCGACAATGTAACGCGACGGCCAACATTCGTCTCGGCTTTTTTCGGACGCAACGTAGAAACACGGCCGACTTGCCTGCTGTGGTGTACGCGGTTCGCGTGCATGAGTGGTTGCCTTCACCGTTCGTTTCGTCGACGAAAATATCAACGTCGGTGACTCGAAGGCCACGGAGCCGCAGTCCAACGGCCACCGCAGCGACGGCATCTGGGGTGCGATCGGCACCATCGCGGGGGGAGAGATTTCAACGCAAAGGCGCAAAGAACGCGAAGAGCCGCAGAGGAATTGAGGAGATGGCCATTGGTTTGCGATTGCCAATGTTTCCTGGCGAATGATCATGAGAAATGAATTCTCGGCGTTCCTTCGCGTTCTTGATGGCCGTGATGCAAAGCGACTTTGAAAACGGTCATCTTCCTGATTTCTTTGTGGCTCTTCACGTTCTTTGCGCCTTGGCGGTGAAATTCCCTTCCCTGAAAACGCTCTGTTTGAGTCATTGATTGCACCGAGATCGTGGTTTCGGAAGTGATCGGTCTCGTTCTCATTCGGATCGCTTCGCTCCTTTACTCAAATGTTCGGGGACTCCGAGCAATTCGGGATCTGTCGAATTGTCTCCGACTATTTCGGGAATTGGTCGAACATCGAGCCACTCGGTCAGCGTGATCTTGTGCGGATCGAGGAGCTGAAAATTTCCCGGAACGAGAATCGGGCCGAGCCACAATTCGGAGTTCTCCAGCAACACGCGATCGCGGATGCGCAAGCCGTAAACGATGCCGTAATGGATCGAACCGTTGACCGCCTCGCCGCTTCGCGTCCCGTTGGTGTTCACATACACGACACCGTTGAGAGCGGCTTCGGTCTGACCATCGTAGTCGCCGAGTCGATACTTCGCGACCCAGCGTTCGCCTGTTTCGAGCACTTCCAACTTCGTCGGTATGTCGCTCGGCAGCGGACTCTTTCGATCAGACGTCCGCCGCGTCAGCAAGACGTCTGCCATGACGACGTCTGTAAACAAAGACGGTGTGGACTGTGCGGCACGTTCGATTTCAAAGCGGATGAAAAGCTGCGAGCCTGACAACGGCTCCTTCAGTTCCACGAGACGATCCTCTTCATCAATCAATGACAGTCGCAGCGTCGCTGTGCGATAGAAGCCGCCGTTGAAGAGCTTCTCGTTTCGTTCATCGTTGCCGCGATAGTACGTCCTTCCAAACTGCGGAGTTCCGGGCAATCGAATCGGCCGCGGATTTGGTCCGGAAGGGATCAGCGATTGAGAGGGAGCAACCGCGTCACGCAGCTTTAACTCGGTCACGGCTAACTTTGCCGACTGCCTCATGCTGAATTCCACGACATCCCACAACGCACCACTCAACAAGCCGACGAGCAGCAGAACCGCCGAAACGTGCTGGCATGCTCGCCATATTTGATGTCGCCAGCCGGACGACCAACGCGCATGACCAACCGGAATGCGACGAATGTGATCGGTAATTCCGATCCCGATGGTGAAGAGCAGCAGCAAATAGATTTTGATTTCGCGACCAGCCACCGACAGCCGCGTCCACAAATCTTCGCCGTATCGCGTCGCAAACTCGCTTGCCCCTGATGGAGGCTGTTGAGCAGGCCACGGCGTCCCCAACTTGACCCACCGCTTGAGCGTCTCAACGTCTTGCTCCGCGAGTCGGCCACCTTCTTTCGGCATCGCCATCGCAGGATCGTCCGTCGTTACACGCCGCAATAACTCACTCTCTTCGAGCGACTTCCCAGCCAACGTTTTTCCCGATAGCCCACCTTGCAACGCATGAATTTTGTCATCCAGCCGCAGTCCCCCTTGTTGCTGAGTCGATCCGTGACAACTCCAGCAACGAGTCTTGAAGATCGGCTCCACTTCACGATGGAAGTCGAACTCGACCGTCTTCGACGCTTCAGGCGAACCGCAACCCGTGAGCGACAGAACGCAAATGGCCAACCCCAGAAAGCACGGAGTCACGATCTTCGACCGTTGCTCGCGCTGGGCGATTTTCCAGGAGCGCTCCGGCTTGACGAAGCACTCCGAAATTCGCAGCATGACGTGTCGAATGATCTGTGATCCTACGTCGCGAGGAGTAGAAAATGCGCGCTTGCCGAAGCCGGCAGTCCCACCCTACATCTGTTTTTCAACGTCCTGGTAGCGTCCGGTTTTTGTCGCAACCGTGGCTAACGCCGCGCGGCTAATGAATAAACCAAGGCAATGTAATCCACACGACCAGAATGCGAAATTAGTTCGCCAGGAGTTCCCATTAAAGGGTGCGTCCAGAGACTTTGACGCGGTTAAGAACTTGTCCAAAACAAGTTCGTAGGACAGACCCTCTTGCCCGTCGAGGGTCAGGTGACGGGCAAGAGGGCCTGCCC
>JAYUFI010000139.1:0-18549 GCA_043738805.1 Planctomycetaceae bacterium
CCATCATCCATTCATTGCCGCAAACGTCCCCGCATTGATGCTGCACACTGGCAAGCACGACGACTATCACCGGCCCAGCGATGATGCGGACAAACTCAACTACGAAGGGATTCAACGTGTCTCGCGGCTGATGCTGATACTCGCTTTGCGAGCCGCTGAAGCAGACGAATTGCCGACGTTTCGCCCGGAGGTTCATCAAGAAACTGAGGTCTTGCAAAAGCAGATCGAACAACCGCCCGCCGCATCTCCGAGCCGCTTGGGAATCGCTTGGATGATCGACCTCGCCAAACAACGGATCGTAGAGGTGAGCGAAGTGGTTCCGAAATCTCCCGCCGATGAAGCGGGCTTGAAGGTTGGTGATCGCGTGCTGAAGTTCGGTGGGCAGACCGTGAGTGACTTTGAGGACTTTCGCACGTTGGTTATGACCGCTCCGACCCTCTCGACCGCTGTTGTTCAACGGCTCGGCGAGGCAGGCCCGCGCGAACTCGGCGTGAAGTTGGTCGGCGAACCGACTCGTTTGGGAGTTCTGTGGCGAACAGATGAGGCGGAACCAAATTGTTTGATCCTGACTCAAGTGCAGCACCGCTCGCCCGCCGATCTCGCCGGACTAAAACTTCATGACCGCATTTTGCAAATCGGCGGTCAACCGGTCTCGACTGGTGAATCTTTCCGGCAGCAAGTTCAATCGCTGAGCGGTCCGGTCGCCGTGACTTATGAGCGTTCGGGCGTCATTGATTCGACCGCAATCGACGTGATACCGGTTCGATAGCGGAGCCGCCTTGAGCATTCCAACTCCATCTTTTGTAGCCCGGTTTTTCAAGTCGGGTGTTTCATTTCGACCGGTTTGGAAAACCGGTCTACGATTTTATTCTCAGCGGATGCGCGTGCCGCTCGCTGATTCTTGCTGAATTCTCGCCGCAGTCGTGAGTTGTGGTCTTCTCAACTGGATAAAGTCCGGTATCCTGTGATCCGATTCGGACGGCTGGGAACGGTCGCCCGAATTGTTTTTTCGACTGTCAAACTCCAGAAATGCCCCTGCCGACCGCTCGCGAGTGGTCTTGATTCCCACCAACGTTGCCGGTCGCGGAAGCGGCACCGGCTCTGCTTTCCTCAGAACTTTGAATCCTTTGCCAACTGAGTTTTTTTGTTTGACCCTTTGAAGGGCTCTCGGTCTGATGGTTGCCGCATGACGCGCGTTGCCGTAGGCCGTGGTTTGTTTCACCTTATTTGACACAGTGATTGGAGACTTATCGGATGTCTGCCGAGACCCTCGTGGAGCCGGAACTCAACGTTATCAAGCTGCTGCCGGGCAACTTGCCTGCCTACACCTACATTCCAGGCTCATCGACCGCCCACCCCGTTCGCCATCCGCAGGGACACAGCTACGGACGCAAGAACCGCTCCGTGAAGCCGCTCGCTCCGGAAACCTGGCAAGAAAACCGCAGCTACTTGCTGGCGATCGACCTGTTTAATCACGGCTACTACTGGGAAGCTCACGAAGAATGGGACCGTTTGCTGCGAGCATCTGGCAATGAAACGACCGTTGGCCGGTTCCTCAAAGGACTCGTCAAGATGGCGGCCGCTGGTGTGAAAGTTCGCGAGCACAGCATTCACGGTGTCCGTCGCCATGCGGCGTCGGCTGGGGAAGTCTTCGCCGATGTGGCCGCCGAGTCCGAAGACGAGCGATTCTGTGGACTCGAACTGACGCACTTGCAGTTCGCTGCTGACCGAGCGGCTCAACTGGGCTACAAAGAAAAGCACGCCGTCGGCAAACCGATGCGAGTCTTCCCGTTTGCTCTGGAACCGTTTCCGCTACCGTTCGCGTAGCCCCGTAGCACAGGCGGCTCGCCTGTGACTAACGAAACAATGTGGGTCGAAGTCCAATTCAGCGTGCGCCCGCTGATCGTGATACTTCGGCCCACATTTTTTTCGCCCAGAGATATCAGTAGGCGAGTGGGTGGCGTCAGCTCCCGGTTTGTAGGCGACCCCACCGGGGTGGTGGTGCAGCCTCGCTTGCACGGATCAGTCGCATTCGTCCCATCAGTCCTACTTCACGATCAGCTTCCTCACGCGATAGTTTTCGCTGTCGCCGACATAAACATTTCCGGCTGAGTCCACGCAAACGCCATGCGGTCGTGCGAGTCCGCACTTCAGCGGATCGCCGTCGGGGCCGTCATGCTTCTTGCCGTTGCCAATGACAGTCTCAATCAAGCCCGTCGCTTTACGAACAACGCGAACCGTGTGGCTTTCGGTGTCGGCCAAAAAGATGTCTCCTTGCGGAGAGACTGCGACACCCTTTGGTCCCGCCAGATTCGCTTGAACCGCCGGGCCGCCATCGCCGAGATAACCTGGCTTGCCGGTGCCGGCGAGATGCACGAACTCTTGCTTCGCGAGATCAAGTCGGAAGACCGAGTTCCCTTCGCGTAGCGCGAGAATCAAATCTCCGTTCGCAGCAAAATCGAGTGCTCTCGGTCCCGCGATGGCGGCGTTCAAGTAACTCGATCCGTTCTTCGGAACGGCCTTCTCGCCGGTGCCGGTCATCGTCGAGATGACTCCCGATTTCAGATCAACGCGACGCACGCGCTGATTGCCAATATCGCAGACGAAGAGCGAACCTTGGTCATCCAGCGCAATCGAGTGTGGTTGCATCAACGTCGCTTCGCGAGCCGCTCCGCCATCGCCACTGAAGCCCGCTTTGCCGGTCCCGGCGATCGTCGAGATCATGCTGCTCGTTCGATCAACTTTGCGAACGAGATGATTCTGCATCTCGACGAAGTACATCGAGCCTTCGTGATCGAAGCGGATTTCATAAGGCTCATTGAGCAACGCCTTCGTCGCCGGGCCGCCGTCTCCCGCGTACCCCTTCTGCCCCGATCCGGCCACGGTCGAGATACGGCCAGCGGCATCGATTCGCCGAATGACATGAAACGCAATGTCGCAAAAATACAAAGCGTCGTCCGGCCCAACCACCAAACCATAAGGCTCACCGGCTCCGGCTTCTTTGGCAACTCCGCCGTCTCTCGAATACTCCTTCTTCCCGGTCCCGGCGATCGTCACGACTTCGCGAGCCCACAAATCACCGACGAGCGCGAGGCACAGCAAAGTAACCCGAAGCGTCAGCGAGGGCGATCGCTTCAAAACGCGCTGAAAACAGAGTCCCAAGAAGCGTCCGCTTTCGCTCACGCTTCGGGTTAGTTTGTTTCTCATAGCTGCTCCCAATTCACTCCTTTGTGTCCAAATTTCATCGCCCCCGCATGAAACATCTCTGCCAGAATTTCCGCCGACTCCAGCAACCGAGGTCCAGGCCGATTGAAGAACTGATGCCCGTCAGTGACGAATACTTTCCCGGTGCGAACGGCCAACAGTTGTTGCCAGCGCGGATCATTCGTCAGCACCGCGGATTCAGCACGAGTTCGCGCGATGTTCCATCCACACGGCATCAGCACAATCACTTCCGGATTGGCGTCGAGCAGTTGTTGCCAATCGAACCACGGCGAATGCTGGCCCGGTTCCGCACCGATGTTCTTGCCACCGGCAAGCTCAACGAGTTCCGGAACCCAATTCCCCGCGACCATCAACGGCTGCAACCATTCGATGCAAACGACAGTCGGACGACGACGTTGTTGAGAGGCTTTGTGTCGCAGCGTTTCAAATTGTGATCGCAACGAGATCACCACATTGTGGCCATGCTCGATGATCTGCAACGCGATCGCGACCGTGTGGATGTCGGAGAAAAGGTGTTCCAGCCGCTGCGGGCGGAGGTCGATCAAGCTCGGTCCCGATTCGCCATCGCGAGTCAGTGCCGCTTCGATGTCTTCCGGCGTGACCGCACAGACGTCGCATTGGGTCTGTGTGATGATGACGCTCGGCCGCAGTGCTCGAAGCTGATCGGCATCGACTTCAAAAATCGACGTCCCTTCACGCACGCAATCTTTGACCTGTCGATCAATCTCGGAGCCGGATCGCGAGATGTCGATGCGCGGCCGACAACAAATCGGCAAACGCTCGACTTCACTTGGAGAGTCGCACTCGTGAGACCGGCCCACGAGACAGTCGATCTTACCGAGTGCGGCGACAATCTCCGTCGCGCTAGGGAGCAATGAAACAATTCGAAGCGGACTCGACATGATGAGGACTTTCGCCGACGACGGCCACGGACGTGATTCAATCTGAGGCGCGGGCAGAATATAGTCCCCCTCTGTCGAAAGGGAGCGTCCTACGAAATGGAGTTGTCTTGTGCAGAGCCGTTTGACCGAATCGCAGCGAACCGCCGTCGAACATTTCGAGGGGCCGCTGTTGGTGTTGGCCGGGCCGGGATCAGGGAAGACACGGGTCATCACGCAACGGATCGCGCGGCTGATCGAGCGTGGTGTGTCGCCGCGAAACATTCTCGGCCTGACATTCACGAACAAAGCGGCTGAGGAGATGGCTCATCGAGTTGAGTCTCTCGTTCCCGGTTCGCGAGTTTGGGTCAGCACGTTTCACCGGTTTTGTGCGCGGCTGCTGCGGGAATACGCCGAGCAAGTCGGTCTGCAATCGAACTTCTCGATCTTCGACACCGACGACCAACGCGGTCTGATTAAGCGAGTGCTCAGCGGATTGAACCTCGACTCGGCGCAATATGCGCCCGCTCGTATTGGGTCAGCGATCAGTCGTATGAAGAACGATCTCCTGACGCTCGATCAAGTCGCGCAATCGCCGCTGGACGTGGCGTATGATTTTCAATCGGTCGTCGTGGCGAAGGTGCTCCCCGAATATCAAAAACTGTTGCGCGAATCGAATGCCGTTGATTTCGACGACCTGATGCTGCATGTGGTCTCGTTGTTGCGGGACAACCCAGACCTGCGGAGTGAACTCGACCAACAATACCGCTTCATCCTGGTCGACGAGTACCAAGACACAAACCTCGCGCAGTACGAGTTGATTCGCGGACTCGCTCACGACGTCCCGAACCTCTGCGCGACGGGCGATCCCGATCAGTCGATTTACGGCTGGCGGGGAGCTCGCATCGACAACATCTTGCGGTTCGAGTCGGACTATCCGGACGCCGCTGTCGTGCGGTTGGAGGACAACTTCCGCAGCACGAAGACAATCTTGCGAGCGGCTGATTCGCTGATCGAGCACAACATTCATCGCAAAGCCAAACAGCTCCGTACGCACAACGAAGCGGGAGACGACATCAAGCTGCATCGCTTCTGGAACGGTCAGCAAGAAGCGGACACGCTCGCGTCGCAGATCAAGAACGACGTCGAAGCAGGCGTGTGGAATTGGTCGGACGTCGCGATTTTTTACCGCGTCAACTGGTTGTCACGGGAAGTCGAAATGGCACTCAGCCGACATCAGATTCCGTATCAAGTCGCCGCCGGCTTGGCCTTTTATGACCGCGCTGAAGTGAAAGACATGTTGGCTTATCTACGAGCGATCGAGAACCCGGCCGACCGCGCCGCGATGTCGCGTGTCATCAACAACCCGCCACGTGGCATCGGCAAAAGTTCGCTGGAAAAGCTGACGCGGTTCGCCGACAAGCACGAGCTGACGTTGCCCGAAGCGGCCGCGCATGCGCGTGAAATCCCCGAACTCTCCGCCGCTCCGACGAAAGCACTGCTCGCGTTTGCCGAACTGATGCGCGGCTTGCGCGACAAGGCCGCTGGTCCCGTTGCCGAACTGCTCCGCGCGGTTCTCGCTGAAACTGGCTACGGCAACGAATGGCGTTTGAGCGACGACGAGCAAGAACAACAGCGGCTCGGCAACGTCACCGAGTTGATCCTCGCCGCTCAGCAATACGATGCGACCGCCGGTGACGAAGGCTCGCTGCAAGCGTTCCTAGAAACGACCGCACTGGTTAGCGACAGCGACGCGATCGACCGCGACGCCGGGGCGGTCACGCTGATGACGTTGCACGCAGCAAAGGGGCTTGAGTTTCCCGTTGTGGTCATCCTCGGTTTCGAGCAGAACTTGATCCCGCACGAGCGGGCATTGAACGATCAAGACGATTACCGCCGCGCGCTGTCGGCCCTGGAAGAAGAACGCCGCTTGTTGTTCGTCGGCATCACCCGCGCAATGAAGCAACTGCACCTGACGCAATGCGTCGAGCGATATAGCTTCGGTCGCCCGCTGCGAACATTGCCCAGCCAGTTTCAAAACGAAATCGAATTTGAAGCGGTCGATCACACGTCGGAGTCACCGTTCGAGATCAAGTTTGGCAAACCCAAGAAGCCTGTTATTGACGAAGACAGTCAAGAAGTTCCCGATGATTTCCTCGACTTCGATTTCGGCGAGAGTAGTACGTCGCATTGCATGGGCCTCCCGGCCCGTGCGGATGGGGCAGGAACCCCGTCTTACGGACTCGACGACGACATCGACGAATCGGTTCTCGAAGCTCGTCCGCGAGCAGCGATCCCCGATTTGAAATCAAAACTCACGACCGCTGCTGCGCTGTTGCAAGCGCGCACCACCGAAACCGCTCCGCTGTTCGCGATCGGCAACTCCGTCCGACATCCGTGCTACGGCATCGGCACTGTGATCGAAGTGGGCCAAATTATGCGTCGGCAATCGGTCACTGTTGAATTCCCGCAAGGCACTCGCCGCGAAACTTTCGTCGCGGAGAAATGTCCGCTGACGCTGATCGGGCTGCGCTGACTTCGCGATTCGTCGTGAGCGGCAAGGCGCTAGTCCAATGCGTACTCACGTTGATGAGCCCCCATTAACGTGAGTGCGAAAGCAGACTGTGTTTCAAGCACCGTCAGCCAAGAGACGTAATGCGTAGAGTCAGCCTCTGCCAACACACTTTCCACTTTGTCTGAGCCAGGCTCACGGTGGTCATGGCGACAAAGTGCGCTGGTGTCGAAGTCATTCGCCACGATCAATACTCGCCCCGTAGTTTGTCAATCGCGGAGTCCATCGAGCCACGAATCTTGGACATGATCGTATGGACCTGCTCCAACGTCACCGACGCGTCGAGTTCGTCGTCGCTGGAGTTGAAGTCCTGATCCAGGAGATCTTCGTCACCATCGGGAACAATCATGACTCGAACACGCTCATGCTCGGAGAGCCGCAGAGGCTGCGTCGGACGCAAGACACCGTTTTCATAAACCGCGTCGATCTGTTGAATCATCCCCTGTCTCCTCGAACCGTTCTCGCCAAACAGCCGGTGCCGTTGGCTAGTTGGTGATGGTCGTATTCAATGAGGGCATTGAACACGACCATCGCTCTCGGAACGAGACCAGCCTCAACTGGACCTGACCTCGTTTCGTCGCCTACTCCCCGAAATTGGCGTCCAATATGTCAGTCCAATTCGCATCCTCGCTTTTGCGTTTGTCGACAATGATCGGGACTTGAAAAACGGGCAGATAGTTTTCGAGTAACTTGTCGGCGTTTGGGTCAATGAGACGCACCAGACGTGGGGGCCGACTGATCTCTTTCCGTTTTCGCATCACCTCAGCAACTAACAGGCGTGACATCGCGTCGAATGGAGACATCGAGAAGCCAATGACATAAATTTCGTCAGCTTGCCAGAGCGCGTTTTCAGCACGCTGCCAAACCATTCCACTTCCCGGCAAATTGCCCAGCGGCTTGTAAGCGCCGAGTCCCGCGATGCCCGGGAAAATTGAGATACGACTCAGTCCCGTCTGCTTCTCAATCTCGACTGAGAGATTGTTCCGATCACGTACACGCCAAAGTTCGGAGTGATACTCTGATTCTTCTAATGGCGGTTCATGGCCCGGCCGGGCATTCAGGTCTAGCTTCGAGAACAGAAGGATGTGACTTGATGGATTTCCCTTTGAGCGTTGTATGACTAACCAATCCACGGAACCATGCATCTTCAGAACAACGACACGGAGCGGATCGGAGTTCATGTCGTTGAGTCCGTGATGCCAAGGAATACCGAGTTGGGAGAGTGCTGTCTCAATGAGAGTGTCATAGTTAAAGGTCACGATGGCGTCGCCGAGACGGAGATGGCGAGCGAGTTTTGTGATTGACTCGCTCTTGCTTTCGCATCGCTGCTGTTCGCGCCAAATGACATTTGGTAGTTCCGATTCCATTTCACGAAGGACGCAATCGATCATTTCCGCTTGTCCATACGGCGTGCAAGGACCAGCTCCACGTTCTACGTGAGCGAGGTGTTGTTTCATCTTCCAACGTTCCATGTCGAACACGGCATAGTGAAAGAGTTCTTCGACGTTCAATGAGTTCGCTGGTTCCGTAGTCAGCCACTTCAGACGGCGTTCCAAGTCGTTGAGCCAATCCATTTTTTCATCGTCATTGGATTCGACAGCCGCTTGAATCAACAAGTGGGCCAGATCAGTCGCCAACGGCATCCCCGTAGCTTTCGAGAAACCGGCTCCGAGAATGAAGACTCGTTTGTAGCGATAGTCTGTCATGAACCACCTCAAAATTTCGTCGTGTCCGACAAACTCATTGGTTTGATAAAATCGTTTATCGCACATCGCGCAGAACCAAGCCGACAGTCATCGCGAAGATTGATCTCTTCGTCGTCCCAAACCCGTTTGGCGGCCTCACCAGAACGGAATCATTCGTTCGCCCGCCGCTACTCGCACAACAGCGAAACGGGTTGTGGGCAATCCTGTTCGTACCCTCAAACGACCGTACCACACAAAGGTGGTCCAAGTCCCCGGATTTCAGCGGGGCGCGGTTTCTGTAGCGTCTAGCAATTCTTTGGATTCCGTCTGGGGAAAATGAGCAACTCTGAACGACGAAAAACGCCGGAGATCGAACGTCAAAATACAGCGGACCTACGCCGAATGCCTCGTTTAGCCAGACCGAAGAATCGACCGAGCTAGAACAAACTGACGAGCAAGGCATCGAAGTCGAACGCAAGCGACAGGTCGAGGAAGCGGGACTTGTCGCTGACTTCGGCGGTGCCGGTGCTGGGCGAGCAGGGATTGACGGCATCCATTCCAGCGCCGCCCTTCAGCGTGTCTTTGCCTGTGTCACCAAGCAATGAGTTGAGACCATCACGAATCGTTGCCGATGCTGCGGGTGTGCGTCGCGATATCTGGTTCATTCCTACTCAGCTTCTTGAACGAGTGGGAACGCAGGGCTGTCATCAAGACTTCGAGCCATTTGTAACTGGTTTTTGTATCCGCTCAGCCACTTCGGGGGCCATGCCTTTGCCAAACTCAAGCCCTTCTCCAAAAACCGGGTGGCCTCTTTGAATCGTCCACCTCTCCGAAGGAAATTGCCGTAACTCATGATGAGAATGCACTGATTCGGTTCTATGTCCAATGCAATCTTGAATTCTGCAAGTCCGCTTTCGAAGTCACCCGTTTCGGCGAGAGCATTTCCAAGTGATTCATGGATCGACCAATCTCCCGGCTTGATCACAACACACCGTCGAAGTACGACCACAGCTTCTTTCGGTCGTTTTAGTGCTATGAGGCTCCGCCCCAATTCAAACCAACAACGGTGATCTTCTGGGGCAAGGTCAATCCCCGCATGATACGCTTGCACGGCTTTTTCATATTGATCCTTCTCCCGCTTTTCGTTTTTGCGGTCTGGATTCACATTTGTCAAATTCGCCAACCTCGCGTGGGCGAGCCCAATTCGATACCAAACCTGTGAGTTTCGATACCAAGCCTCGGAGTCAGCGTCATCAATTGTCAACGCCATTTGGCAGGCTGCGATCGCTGCTTCAAACTGGTTTTGTTGAGACGCGATGTCGCCTCTCAAAATCCAATACGTTGCCAGTTCCCGATATGAGCCCGGGAGTTGATCGAGCATTTTGCTGGCGGTCTCGCTCGCTTGATCCGTTCGTTTGTCGACAATTTCTTCAATTGAGTCGAGCACACGTTTTTTTTCGGCGACCACTGGAACTGGGCTGCGTGATCGCAGTTTCGTGCCCGGCATGTTCGCCAACGTTTGAAGTGTCGCGTTGCCCATCAACAGCGAATTGACGGCGGCAGCGGGAGCCGCAAAGTTGAGATTTTGACCCTCAGCACGCGACATACTCGCAATTCCAATGACCAGTCCGTCTTCGTTGAGCACTGGACTACCACTGGAGCCTGCACTAATTGGTGCGGTCACTTGAATCCACGTATGGCCGTCGATTTCGCGGTGCCCGCTCACCAAGCCATCACTCAGGGTAAAGTCCAAACCCTGCGGCGCACCAATCACATAAATCTCGCGGCCAACAGGCGGCAGATTCAGTTCAAGACTCAGATGAGAAACCTTTCGCTTCGTCCTGCGAGCGACTTTAAGAATGGCGACATCGGATGCGGCATCGAGTCCCTGAACGCCCAAGACCGGAAGCAACGTGTTGTCTTGCAGTACGACTTCTGCGGAATTGGCCCCGTCGATCACATGAAAGTTCGTGACGACAGTGGAGTCGTCGCGAACAAAGAAGCCTGACCCATGACCGACCACTTTGTTTTGAGCGTTGCGGATATTGACCCGGACGACACTCGCACTGGATTTAGCAAACAATTCTTCCGGAGTATCGCGTTGCACCTTTGGCGTTCGCCGTTCGGCGAACGTCGCTTTGACTTCGGTGTTGTGCTGCACCGGTTGAATGGTTTGCGGTTGCGTAACAACGATATTCGATCGCAATGCAGCAACGTCGGCTTCCTGTTCCTGCGGTTGCCGAATCTGCTCTTCAGTAGGCGGAGTACTCAAAAACTCGGCCAGCTTGTGTTCATTTTCGCTATTCGATGGACGAGATTGTCGCCGCCACAGAGAGTCATTCTCGGACACCACTGGTTTGGATTCGTCGATCAACGACGGAACGGCTGGTCGTCCCGCTACTCTTATCACGTCATCGTCGCGCAGATTCGTTGCAGCGTTCGGGATGTTGTTTGTCATCTCGGTTGGGGTTCTGGTTATCCGAGTGCCAATCACAACTCCCATTGCGAGCATTAAAAGGCCGACGACGACTGAGACGCTGACCTTTCCATGTTGATGCTCAATTCGGACCATTATTGTGGCTGTCCGCGCGATCGTTCTGCGAGATTCGGATTTCGTCAAACGCATGGCTTACCTCATCCTTGAGTGCCGACGAGAACTTCTGCGGCCATCCCGACCGCGCGGCACAATGTCGCAGAAACTCTCGAACGAGCAAACACCACATCGCGATCCGCGAGCCATCTCGAAAAAACTCGTCAACCGCCAAAACATCCCAGCCCCATTCCAGGGGTCATTTCGTTGTCTAAAAGAGTCGGCATGATTGACGGCAGCATGGGGAGTTCGACATTCAAACCCGCCGCCTCGTCGCCACCGACATTGCTCTTGCTGAGCGAGGCCCTACGGAGGCATCCGCGCTCTCCCTGCGAATGTATTTTGCAACCTACTACGCCGTGTTCGCGTGCAAGACTACCTTCGCTCGGTCCCAATGCGAGCAGTTGCTCGACGCCCCGTTCCTGAACGGCATCCACCAACACGCGCACCCCGATGCTGTCCGGCGCAGGCGTCGTTGAGCATTCCCTCCAGACGCTTCGGCTCACGCACCAACTCGCGCCCGTGTCGCAGAATCAGGTTGCACAGGATTTGTTTGAGTTCGTCAGTCATGGTGATTCCGAAAAGGGATCGGCGGTGTCTCGGACCCCAACGGGGTCAAACAAATCAGCCCAGGGCAGAGCGAAGCGCCGCCCTGGGTAACGGGCACATCAAATCAGCAAAGCCCTGAAAGGGCGACACAAATCGAGGAACCGTTCAATCGTATGTTGGTCATTGTTTCGCCCTTTCAGGGCTTGTCTGATTCTTTTCCATCCCAACCCAGGGCGTTGCCCTGGGCTGATTTGTTTTGCCCCATTCGGGGCGAAAATCAAGACGCCTTCAATACGGAAATCGAGCTTCCCTACGGAGGCAAACAAACTAGACCAAGCCCGTGTCGCTCAATCAGGTCGCACAGGATTTGTTTGAGTTCGTCCGTCATGGTGAATCCGTGAAAGTGTTGCGTGTCTCGGACCCCAACGGGGGCAAACAAATCAGCCCAGGGCAGAGCGGAGCGGCGTCAGCCGCGAAGCGCCGCCCTGGGTAACGGAACCATCAAACCAATAAAGCCCTGAAAGGGCGACACAAATTGAGAAACCGTTCAATCGTATGTTGTCATTGTTTCGCCCTTTCAGGGCTTGTCTGATTCTTTTTCGACCCTACCCCAGGGCGTTGCCCTGGGCTGATTTGTTGTGCCCTTTCAGGGCGAAGATTGAGACGCCTTCGGGTTCAATCCCAGACATACCGTTCGTCAAACGTGATTTCGTGTCGTTGGAAAAAGAGTCGCAATTCCTCTTGGAAGGTCATCTTTCGGTGATGCTCTTCTTGATTGGCAATGTAGTGCTTGACCTCCTCGACATTCGACTGGCTCACCGAAAATGCGGCGTAGCCGTTCTGCCAGTAGAAATCTTTCAGTCGAGGGGCTTGCTGCTTCATCCATTTTGAGCTTCCCTTTTTCACTTCCTCGACGACCTTCTTCAAAGCGTGGTTCTTGGAGAGCGAGAACAGCGCATGCACATGGTCCTCGACGCCGCCGATGAGCAGAGCGGGACTGTCCCATGCCTCGAAGATGCCGGACTGGTAAGCATAGAGGTTGTCGCGAATGTCCTTGGAAATCCACGGTTGGCGGTGTTTTGTGCTGTAGACAAGATGGAGCAGGTTCTTGACCAGGGATTGCGACATATTGCCGATCCGGTGTTGCGCCCTTTCAGGGCTGATGAATTCTTCGATGACCGTCACCAGGGCGTTGCCCTGGGCTGATTTGTTGCGCCCCTTCGGGGCAAAGATTGATACCACACTCAGGGCAAAGATTCATGTCGTCTTCGGGGAAGGATTCGTGACATCTTCGTTGCACAAATCAATCGAAGGCACGTCAATGATGACCAGCGTCATATCATCGCCACTACCTTTCTCAGAATAATGATCCAACCACGCCGGAAGCGCGTCGGCGACACCACCGAAGCCGTGGTCATGGATGCGTTGCCGAAGACTCCCGACGAATTGATCGAACGCGGTGTCATCGGCGAACGAGTTCGGCAGTCCGTCCGTCGTCAACAACAACAGGCCGCCGGCGCGTCGATCCAGCGTGGACGTTTTCCAACGCACTTGAGCGTTCGGCGAACAGAGGGAATCCGTCTCCGTGCCGATGGCGAGTTCGACCAAAAACGGCCGTTCGCACTCGCCGTCGGGACGCAGCCAGACAATGTCGCCATCCCCCAATTGGGCCACGCACAGCGTCTCAGGAGTCAACAACGCGGTGAGCAACGTCGAGCCATAACGCCGGAAGAGTGGCGATTCATCGGCTGGCTCCATCGCGGGTTCCTGCGGTGCGGATGATGGAGCAATCACCGTGGGACAGCGTTCGCTGGCATCGGCTCGGACGGCCTCACGCCAACGCCGCGAAATGATGCGCGGACAGTCGCTCTTGAAGTCGCGTCGCATCGGCGCGTCCAGTTGCTCCGCGTGTCCGACGTGAAACAAGCAGAGTTCGCTCACGGCCACCTGCACCGCGAAAGCCGAGCTGATATTGCTCAGGTCGTGCCGCGCGTCGCCATGCCCATCGGCCACGGCCGCCACCAATCGCGGACCACCACGAATCGCACCGCTCCACAAAGCAAACGCATCCTGGCACGGTTGCGAACTGCGTTGATGAGAGGCTCCTCGTCGGCTGCATCCACACGCCCAACCGACTGTCGGGCTTCCCGAGGCGAAGATTTCAGGTGGCTTCACCTAATCACTCTGTTTCATTTCAGATCAGTTGCGCGATCAATCGGCCATGCCGTAGCGAACGATGCACCAGAGGGCTTTGAAGCCGTCGCGCCAGCCGATTTTTTTGCCTTGGTCATAGGTGCGGCCGGAGTAGCTGATTGACATCTCGAAGATGCGGAAGCGGCGGCGGGCGACTTTGGCGGTGATTTCGGGTTCGATGCCGAAACGCTCTTGCCGCAAGACGGGAGCGATCTGCTGAATGACTTCGCGCGTGAAGACCTTGTAGCAGGTCTCCATGTCGGTGAGGTTCAGGTTCGTGAAGCAGTTGGAAAGCGTCGTCAAAAATTTGTTGCCGAGGTAGTGCCAGTAATAGAGCACTCGATGCGGCTGGTCGCCCAAAAAGCGGCTGCCGAAGACAACATCGGCTTTGCCTTCGACGATCGGCCCTAATAAGCGCGGATACTCCGACGGATCGTATTCGAGGTCGGCATCTTGAATGATGACGACATCGCCGGTCGCTGATTGAAACCCGGTGCGAACGGCGGCACCTTTGCCGCGATTCACTTCGTGATAGACAAAGCGAAACCGATTCCACGGATCGACTGGTAACGCTTCGATGGCTGCTTGAAATTCTTGCAATTGCTCGCGAGTTCCGTCGCGGCTGCAATCATCGACCAGCACAATCTCTTTGCGAATCGGGACCGCTTTCACTCGTTCGAGCAGCGCCTTCCAATGATCCTTTTCGTTGTAGACCGGGATCACGACCGACAGCATCCATTCCGGCGGGATCACGTAAAAACCCAACTGCCGACACGCGGCATCGCCGAGCGTTTCACGCAGCGAGGCAAACCATTCGGGAGTATGCGGCACCAATCGCAGATCATTGGGAATCGGACTGGTCACAGAAGATAGCGCATCATCGCTCATGCAGATCATCCTTGAAGAACGTTGAAGTGGGTACGAAGTCTAGCGGTTGAGATTTGATGCGCAAACAGCGTTTACACTGCGATTGCAGCAGTCGCGGAGCGAACACACCCCTCACTGAGACAAACTCATTGAGGGGTGTGTCACCTTCCCCGTGCGTTCAGGCGACGATCGGAATGACTACCGATCTTTCAGCAGCCGTTCGGGAGCGTCGGCGAGATACGGTGCCAGCGGTGGGGCGAGGCCGATTTGGACTCCGCTGATTGGGCGACCGTCCACTCCTTCCAAAATGACGGACCAGACTCCCGGACTTCCGTTCGCGGAAATTGACTGCGATCCGGACAAGACTTGATCGTCCGCGATCTTCCCTTGTGGATCACGCAAACGGACACGGACAGACTCGCTGGGGTCTTCCGTGATGACGTCCACTTGTGGGCGTTGTCCGTCTGCGACGACAAAGAACAGCGGTCGCACCGTGCGATGAATTTTCAATCTCTGATGCCGTCCCGCATACAGAACTGCACGTGGATTCGTGATACGCAGTTCGCACGCGTTCTTGCCAAAGCCGGTCGTCACCAAATACGTTCCGGCGGCCTTGGTGGTGAATTCGATCGCTTCCGTCTTGCCCATCGCGACCGAACGACTCAGGACTTCGCGGCCTTCTGGGTCGAGCACTTTGACCTGTCCATCAACCGCCTGCTTGTCGATCAAAAGGCCGCGCGCGGTGAGGCGCAAGGTCTCTCCTTGATCGAGCAACACAAACGAAATGTTGTACCGTCGCTGGTGAGTTTCTTCGCCCGGCAGCGGCAACTTGGGAACGGAATGCGAAACCGGGATTAGCACACGCTTCGATGTCGTGGCTCGGCCTTCGACTTTTTCGAGTTTACTGAGCAACGGGCTGACATGCTTCCCGCCGGTTTGCACGAAAAGATCAAGCTCGTTGTTCGCGGCTTGAAACGCGGCCCAATACTGATCCTGCGGGTCGGGGACGCGATAATTTTCGGGGACTTGATCATTCGATGCGGCCAACGAGCCCAGCGTGTACAGCCAGAATCCGCCGCCGTGACTTCCCAATGCATACAACTGCGGGCCGACTTGATCCGCCGAAAAATGTGTCAGCGACATCCCGCCGAGATAACGCACGTGAGCTTTCAGTTGTCGAAATCTGGCTTGTGTTTGATCAACTTCGGGGGTGTAGCCAGCGGAATACGTTCGCTCTGCTGCACAGACGACGGGGACTTCAGGAGTTCCTAACCCCAAGGCAACTCCTTCAAAAAATGGATACGGCTCTTCCAAGTGCATCGCCGCAAACTGAAATTTTGGATTGATTTGATGCACCTTGTCACTGAGGTTGCGACAGATGCGAGCGACTTCCTTACGCTGCCAATTGAGTAATGCGGCAGGATCTTCCGAGCCCGCGCCCAAACGACAGGACTCGCAGGCACACGCCGCCCCGTATCCTGCGTGATCGGCTCCATACATTTCCATATCGAGCGCCACACCAGCGATGTTTTTACGAACGCGCGACATCTGAGCGACCATCAAACATCGCGGCAGAATCACTCGCTGCCAGTAACGTTCGTCAACAGGGCAGGGGGTGTGCTGATGTGTGACACCAGACACAGTCACTTCACGACGAAACTCCGGAAAGAAGTTCAACTCGTTGTCACCCCCCGCGAAATTGAAGCAAGGCCAAAGTTGCAAGCCCTCTTTTTCACAAGCCTCTGCCCACTGCTCGATCTTCTTACGAGCGTTCTGGTCTGCACCATTCGGATTGAAATTCGTGATTTTCGGCCACGCGGCATTTAATCCCGACTCACGCATCTTGGTGAGAATCGCGCGATTGGCCGAGACGGGAAGATATCCCGCCTTCAACATGTCTTGTGGGCGCTCGTCCGCAGAACTGACCGACGAACGCATCAGCAACACGAGTGAAAGAGAGACAAGAATCGCCACACGAACAACTCGGCATCCTACCTGCATGATTGAATCCTTCCTTGATTTCATTTGTGAACGCAGTTCAACAACTCCGTAGAACGGTTTTCCAAACCGTTCGCTTCCAAACGAATGGTTTGGAAAATCGTTCTACGGACACACGCTATTTTTCTCATTTTTTCGTGGGGAACAACGCCTCGCGCATGCCTGGTTCGGGCTGCTCCAACTCGTCGTTCCAATAGCGAAAACCGGCTTTCCAGTCCCACACGGCCCAGCCGAGATTCGCCTCGTCCAGTGTTTGACGGAATGCTCGGTAATACGCGGCACGCGATTCTGCATCGGCTTTGATGTAGCAACCGAACTCGCCGAAGTGGATCGGACGTCCGTAATACGCAGACCACTCCGCCGCTTCGGTGATGTGACGCTGAAACGCTGCGGGGCTCGATGGGTTCTTCTCGGTTGGCCGCGTGTTATAGCGTTGTACCCAATCGACGACCGACGAACTCACCTTCAGCGACGGGTCAATCGTGAGCGGCTTTGTCGGCGGGCCAGGAAACCGAATCCCCGTGACCTTCACATCTGGACCACCGAAATCCGCACCTTGATGCGAGAAGAGATGCGGTTCATAGCAGTGGACGGTCACGATGAGGTTGTCGTCATCGTCGGGCAGACGGAGGCTCGGCAATTCAAACACGCTGTTCCATTTGCCGGTCGCCACGAAGATCGTCCGTCGCGGATTCGTCTTGCGGATCAGCTTGATCGCTTCCGCGAAAACAGGATTGAGCACTTCGGTCGTCGCGGCATCTTTGGGTTCGTTGAGCAACTCAAATGCGACCAAGTCCGGCTGGTCCGCGTAATGCTCGGAAATCTGTTTCCAGAGTTTGAAGAAATTCTCGTGCTCATCAACTGGGTTCGACGTGTAGCGGTCGAAGTGGTGCAGGTTCAGAATGATTCCTAACTTGAGCCGCACGGCCTCGGCCACCAGTGGATCGACCTTCGCGAAAATTTCCTGGTCGAGCCGGAAATCCGAGCCCGAACCATAATGCTGCCAAGCAATCGGCAGCCGCACATGATCGAAGCCCTCGGTTTGGACACGCTCAAAGTCCGCAGCGGCATACGTCGCGCCCCAGTCTTGTCCCTTCGGGGCTTCGAGGTAATTGCCGAAGTTCGTTCCTTTGCGAAATTGTTTCGCGGCATGGTGCGCCGGTGAGTCGCGATTCACGATCCGCTTCATCTCCACGAAGCCCGTCGGGATTGCCGCGCGGACAAAACAGCGAACGCTGACTGGCTTCTCCGCCGTTACCATCAACGTCGTACTGAGCCGTTGATTGTGCCAAGTTCGGGCGATTCGCTGACCGGTCACGGAAGGCATCTCCTTCGACGCCACCTGCGACCGACCGCCCGTTGTTTGCCAACCGAGCGGCACCCCTGATTCTTCTTGGTCTTCGAAGCTGCCATTAGAAATTGTCGCACCAGTCACCTCGAAGTCATCCCACAACACTTCCTGTCGATAGATGAGGCCGGGCGACGCTTCTTCCCACGCACCCAGCAGCGACAACGTTACCTTGCCGCTTTTGGTCGGAGTAAATTGCACTCGCCATTCACGCCAACCGCGATGACTGATTGCTCCACTGACGACGTAACCGCGCGGTTGTTCTTTCGCGGGCACCCAATTCATCCGCTCGATGTTCGCCGAACCGGCCAGCACACTCCCGTCACGCAATTCGCCGACAGCCTCGTCCGCCAGTAAATCAAACCGCCCCGTTCCCGCCAGCTTGACCGGGTTGTCTGCCGCGAAGGTCGCCACCGCAAAACTCAGACAACTACTCAACCATGTGATCGCGGTCAGTCCCAAAAACAAAAATTGTCGAAGCGGCATCGTTGTGTCTCACCTAATTGTTCGCTCGGAGTATTCCTGGTCCGAAGCCAGCACGACACGCCAGCGAATGATTCAAACGGCAACGACTCGCTGGCGCGGCGTGCTGCTGCCAGCCGAAAACTCCGTTCGCCAGAGTTGCTGGCCAGTCTGCGGTCGGG
>JAYUFI010000140.1:0-7034 GCA_043738805.1 Planctomycetaceae bacterium
CGCCTGAGAGTTTGGGGGGGCGACCAGTGGCGTGGGATCAGGGTCACGTCGCGATCGACAACTGGCGGCACAGGTCGATCTTTGTTGTTGGCCGCTTCAGATTTCGCGATTGCTGTCGATGCTCCAGCAATCGGCACGGAATCCGCTTGAATGCCGACACGAATCAATGTCTGACCGCCCTGAATCTCGTCGCCATCTTTCAAGTCGATCGCCGTTGTCTTCTCGGCATTCACGAAAGTGCCGTTTTGACTTCCCATATCCAACAAGCGGCAAAGCGGCGGGTTGACCTCGATCAAAAAGTGGAGGATAGGGGACTTGAACCCCTGACCTTCTGCATGCCATGCAGACGCTCTCCCAACTGAGCTAATCCCCCTGAAGTAAACTAGTCGTGCCCATCTTGGCGAACGCTTTACGAGACGCTCTTGCCGCACCAGCGAGACAGGATGTTTTCGGCAGAACGATCTGCGAAACCTGATTCGAGTTGCCGGAAATCCTAGCGGTCCAGGGCGAACGGAACATTAGCGGCTTTATTTGAAGAGTGTCAAGGAGCGGGATTTCGGTAAAACAACATTCATTCCCGTTCTACAAAAGCTTGGAGATGAAGGCGTTAACGGCTTGTTGTTTGACTCCTCGGAGGTCGAGTTTGCCTGTTCCTAAAAGCGGGATCGTTTCGACTTCATGGAAACTGTCGGATGACGGAATCCAGAGATTCGGGAGATCGCAGGTTCCCAGTTCTTTCAGAATTTCAACCACCGACTTGTGCAACTTCTTGTGAATAACAATGAGTCGCTCGCCCTTTTTTGCATCGGAGACTGACGTCACGACGAGCTTAATGTCGGTGTCGTCGCTGCCGGGGACTTCGATGATCTTGAGGAGTTCTTCTTCGATGCGAATGTGTGGAACCATCTCGCCGCCGATCTTCGAGAAGCGGCTGAGGCGACCGGTGATTTTGATGAAGCCTTCGTCGTCGATTTCGGCGATGTCGCCGGTGTTGTACCAACCATCGTGAATCACACTGGCCGTTTTCTCTGGTTGATTCAGATAACCCTGCATGACGTTCGGGCCACCGATGATCAACAGGCCGGGTTTGTTATTGCCGAGTTCGGCGAACGTGTCGGGATCGACGATCTTCGCACAGACATTGGGGACGGCTCGGCCGACAGTCCCTAGCTTGGTGCCGATTTGAACGACATCTTTTGCACGGTGATCGGGAACGTTGGCTGCAGCAAGGGGCGAGAGTTCGGTGCAGCCGTAGCCTTCGGTGGGTGTGATGCCGAACTTCTCCAGGAACTCTGCGGCCAATGAATCCGCAAGTTTTTCGGCACCGACGATCGCCAAATCGAGCGTCGCGAATTGTTCTTTCTCGCAGCGTTTGAGATACGTTTTCAAGAACGTCGGAGTCGCGGCGACGATCGTGACTTTGTGCTTCTGCGACAGTTCGCCGATCATGCGGGCGTCGAGCGGATTGTAGTGGTAAACGCCAGCGGCATCGACGTTGAGCGGCAGCCACATCATCAGCGTGTAACCAAAGCTGTGAAAGAACGGCAGCACGCCGAGCACGACATCATCGCGAGTGATCTGAAAAAGCTGATCGGCCGAGCTGATGTTGGCGGCAATGTTGTGGTGCGAGAGCATCACTCCCTTCGGTTCGCCGGTCGAACCCGACGTGAAGATGATTGTCATCAAGTCGGTCGGTTTGATGCGTGTCAGGCCGAGCCAACGTTCGAGCAGACACATCGGTGTCGCATGAGCGGCGATCGCGGAGGTTAGTTTGTCGAGGCCGCTGATTCGTTCCTTCAAGTCTTCCATGAAGATGACTTCGGCATTGAGTTCGATCGGCTTCTTCTCCAGAAACCTACGGCTGGTGATGACGTGCCGGATGCCGGATTGCTCGATGCAGAAACGGATGTCTTTGTCGGAGAGCGTGTAATTTAAGTTGACGGCGACTCGGCCTGACACCGTCACGGCCGTATTTGCCAGCAGGCCACCATTCGATGGTGGGAGCAGGATGCCGACATTCTTTTCGTCCGACTTCAGCCAGTGTCGTTCAAGCACCTTCTTCACACAGAGCGTCGCGATCAGCAACTTGCCGCCGGTGAGTTCTTGGCCGGACGAGTCGGCAATTTTCTTCTGGAACCGCGCGGATCGGCACTTCCGCAGGAAGACACGTGCGGGGATGAGTTCATGCGACATGCGTTTGATCGACGCTTCGACTCCGAGTTCCTCAACGGCCAAACGCACGTCATTGACGTTGTCCGGATTTTTGATCGGTTCGCCAAAGACGATCGTGATCGGGTACGGCCAGCGACGCGGTCGTTTCCAAAAGAATTTGCCGTCTCGATGACTGAAGATGCTGCCCCACAATTCGTCCAAGTAAGTCGGAATCACCGGCGCGTCAGTCTTATCGACGATCTTCATCAAGCCCCGCTGAAACGGTTGCAACTGACCGGTTCGCGTCAGTTGTCCTTCAGCGAAGATGCAGACCAGTTCGCCGTTTTTGACCGCTTCTTTCGCTGCGTTCAACGCGGTGACGATCGCCTTCGGGCCATCCTCCGGACGAATCGGAATCGTTCCATACAATCGCGCAAGCCAACCGCTGGCACCGGTCGTGACATAATCGGCCCACGCAATCATCCGAATCGGCCGCTCGGAGTTAAGGATCAACAGTATGCCGTCCAACCAGGAGACGTGATTGCAAACAATCAAGCCGCCGCCAGTGACCGGAAGATTGCAGCTACCGTACACGCGAACATTGTACACTAAACGGAAGGCTAACCAAAACAGGCACCGCACAGTTTCTCTAGGGATCAGCCGAAAGACGATCACAACAATCGGTGTCGTGATCAGGCCCGCTCCGAGAAAGATGACCGACGAGCTCAAACCGGACATTTCGCGCATCACGTAATACAAACCGGCCGAACCCAGAATGAATGAGAAGACCAGAAAATTGCTCGCCGCGATGTTCAGGCCGACCAACTTCGGATCGCTGCGATGTTGCAGAAATGCTTCGAGCGGAATGTTGAACATCCCGGCGCTCAATCCCAACACAAACAGGCAGATGCAGGCCCACTTCATCGCACTTACGGCGGACGCGGTGCGGAATTCCGGATAGACCGACAACGGCGGCCAGCGTGGCTTCTTGATCGCTTCCGGGGGAGCTTCCGGCGGCTTCACTGCGTCTGCTGAATTTCGATGGCGTTTCTCGAACCGCTGCTGTTCGGCCTTCTCGCGAGCCTCTGTTCGTTCCGCATCGCGACGAATCTCCGTTTGTTGGACATGCTCCGGCAGCGGCGGTTCGATCGACCAGCCGACCACCGACAACATCGTCGCACTGATCGCCATGCCCACGGCACCGACGGTGACGATGCCGAGTTCCACTTTGCCCGCAGACCACAGCCCGGCGATAATGCTCCCCGACGCGACGCCCAAGATCAGCATGACCTGCAGTTTCCAGAGTTCTTCGTCGAACAGTTGCAGTTCATTCTTGCCGAACTCCACGACACCGCTTTGGGCCATGCTTCCCAGCAACCAGAAATAGGCCATACCCAGCGCGGCCAGAAACAGCGGCCGGTTGCGATAGAGCGTGCTCAGATTACTCCACGTTTCGACCACGGGATTCGGCGGCAAACGGCGGTGAGGATCAGCGGCGGGCAACGGCTTAATCAATAACGTGAACAACCAGCCGATGATCGCCATTCCGACGAGGAAGACTGCGACGAGCCAAATCTGATCCAAACTGGTTTCATAGCGCAGATCGGCTTTCGCATGCTCATGGAGTACCCCAGCGACGACAAACCCCATCGCCGTCGCAATCACTGTCGCAAAGCCCATCAAGCCGTTGCCAGAAGAAATTTTGTCCGGACGCAGAATCTCCGGCAGTGCGCCAAACTTCGCGGGGCCGAACAGCGCGCACTGGCATCCTGTCAACGCGACCACAAAGAACAGAAAATAGACATTCCCCATCAAGATGCCGCCGAGCCCCAGCAGCATTAGCGGCAACTCCAACAGTTTGAGATAGACGATCACTTTCTGCTTGCTGAACCGATCCGCCAAAAAACCCGCCATCGTTACGAAGATGAGATAGGGCAGCGTGAAGCAAAACAAACCGAGCGACAGCGCCTTCGCGTCGCCGATCACTCTGCCACCGAGGAAGACAATGAACCAGCGGAAGACATTGTCATTGATCGAGCCGAGGAACTGAGCCATCAACACGCCGATAAAGCTGGCACTCAGTAAACCTCCTTGATTTGGCGTGATTTCCGGAGAATGCGATGGCGTGGATTGTTGGCTCATAGCGACCTAGTTCGAGCGACCGTGAAGGGCATCGGAGTCCATGCTTGCGTTCGGCGTGCCGTGTTGAAATTCAGAAGGTGATTGACGGCCGTTTCATCGACGAACCGACTGATTCAGAAGGCGGCGGATAATGACGGCGGATAATATCGGAGCGATCCTGTGTTTCCGAGGATGCGACGGGCGAGTTTCGATCACGTCTGCTTTCTGATCATTCCTTCCGCTCACGCTTCGGCTTGTAAGGCGTTCGCGGCGGACGACCTTCTGAAGGTGAATCAGAACGGGGCGGTTCGGCCGGCATCGCATTGAGCGTTTTGCCTCGCAAGCGGGTTCCGATGACGGCGTCGAGGATTTGCTCGGCATGATTAGCCGCGACTTGAACGAAGCTGATCGTCGGAAGAATTTGAATTGGCCCGATGACCGTGCTGGGCAAGCCGCTTTCATTGGAGATGCAGCCGACAAAATCTCTAGGAGCAACACCGTTGTCATGCCCGACGTTGAATTTCAGCCAGACACCGGACTCTTCGCTGATTCGAGGTGACGGAGCACGCGAGTCAGCGTATTCACGACGCGGTCCACGTTCGTCATTTCGCTGTTCGCGAGAACTTCGCGCGTCGTCCGGAGGTCCACGTCTTTCATTACGGAAGCCGCGTCCGTCATCGCGTGGAGCGCGATCATCGCCGCGTGCGAAGCGGTCGCGCGGGGCGGGGCGAACTGGACGAGGGTCATCTTCGCGGATGCGCTCGGGCGAGCGACCGCTTTCGCCGGACAACAAATGCAACAGGGCCGACACGATTTCGCCCGGTGCGTGGCCCGATTCGATCAAGTCGTCGAGCAGTTTGTCTTGCCGCTTGAACTCACCCGACTGGATCGTGTTTCGCAACGATTCCACCAAACGGTTGGCGTGCTTCGCTTCGAGGTCTTCCAAGCGCGGAACTGTGATGCGTTCGATACGTGCCTTCGTGAAACGCAGCACTTGTTGCAAGCGGCCAAACTCGCGACCGGTGACGAGGCTGATGGCTCGGCCGCTCTTGCCCGCTCGGCCCGTGCGGCCGATGCGATGCACGTAGTCTTCCGGATCGTGCGGCAATTCGTAGTTGAAAACGATTTCGAGATCGTCGACGTCCAAGCCGCGGGCGGCGACGTCGGTCGCGACGAGCAATTCCACTTTGCGTTCGCGGAAGCGCTTCATGACTCGTTCGCGCATCGCCTGCGTCATGTCGCCGTGCAGCTTGTCCGCCGTGTAGCCGCGAGCAATCAGCGCTTCGGTCAGCTCATCGACCTGAATCTTCGTGAAACCGAAAATCAAACCGTATCGCACGTCGTAGAGGTCAATCAGGCGGCAGAGAACTTCGGTCTTCGAGCGGTAATCGACTTCGAGATAACTCTGCTCGATGTTCGGCACCGTCATCGTCGTGTTTTCGATCTTCACGTGAGACGGGTCGCGAGTGAAGCGTTCGATGATCTTCTTGATCGGCGGCGGCAGCGTGGCCGAGAACAACACGACCTGCCGCTCCGTCGGAACCGTTTCCAGGATCTTCTCGATGTCCTCGCGGAAGCCCATGTCCAACATGCGGTCGGCTTCGTCGAGCACCACCATCTTCACGGTTTCGAGTTTCAACGTCCCTTGGCGGAGGTGATCCATCACTCGCCCCGGCGTACCGATGACGATTTGTGGCCCCATTTTCAAACCGCGAAACTGATGCTCGTAACTTTGCCCGCCGTAGATTGGCAACTCGCGCACGCCCTTTTTGAAGTAGGCGATCTTCGCAATCTCCTCGGCAACTTGAGACGCAAGTTCACGAGTCGGACAGAGCATCAAGACCTGCACCGCGCGGCTCTTTGGATCAACCAACTCGACCG
Organism: Planctomycetaceae bacterium; assembly: GCA_043738805.1. Lineage (GTDB taxonomy): Bacteria > Planctomycetota > Planctomycetia > Planctomycetales > Planctomycetaceae > SXKJ01. The sequence continues at coordinate 6,154 of JAYUFI010000140.1, forward strand.
CTGGAATACCGAACGCAGCGGTCTTGCCCGATCCCGTTTGCGATTGTCCAACCATATCGCCGCCGGTCAGCAGCTTCGGGATCGCCTCCGCCTGAATCGGCGACGCCTGCTCGAACCCCATTCGTTCCACGGCCTTCAGCACATCGGCAGAAAGCCCCAATTCCGCGAAGAGTTTTTGTGTCATGTGGGGGAGTTTACCGAGCGGAGAGTCGGAGTTGTAGCGGGTGGAAAAAGAGAAGATTGATTCTTTGTTTTGCCGTCATCCAACACCAAACACCGAGTCTGTAGCTCATCACGCACGTGCTTTGACGGACACATATAAGTAAGTTAGTCGCGATTGTCCTTCAGCCATTGCAGATACCAACGAAAGCAAATCCGGAACGGCGGTGAGAACTCTTGGGGTTCTCTTGCGAGCCATTCATCAATTTCAGTCATTTCGTAGAACGCCCCGCCCGCGATCTCGCCCGGATCGAACTGCGGCGGAATGTCGGTGATGGTCCGATACAACACGGTGAACTCATTCGCCGTTTCGGAACCGGCGGAGAATTTCGCCAACCGCTCGACCGGCGTCGTTAGTCCGAGTTCTTCTTCTAATTCGCGCGGAGCGGTCTCGTCGTAGTCCTCGCCCGCCGACACATGCCCCGACGCTGACGAGGTGTAACGCAACGGATACTCGTCCTTCGTCGCCGACCGTTGCTGTAACAGCAACCGGCCTCGCGAATCGAAGACGAAGATCGAGACGGCGCGATGCAGCAGCTTCCGACGATGCACCTCGGATCGCGGCATCTGCCCGATCACGTGGTCTTGGTCATCAACGATGTCAAAGATTTCTTCGGGCATGATTGCGTAGCACGGGCGGCTCGCCTGTGCGGTGTTTCAAG
>JAYUFI010000141.1:0-7020 GCA_043738805.1 Planctomycetaceae bacterium
GCGGCATCTAGTGAAGAGTGGGGCGCTCGGCACACCGCGCCACTTCCGCAGTCAACGATTCCTCGACTGGCCGGAAACGAGTTGGGGCTGGCGGCAATATAAAAACCTCGCCGGCGCGGGGGATCTGTTCGACATGACCATTCACCGCATCGACTTCTCGATGGACCTGATGGGGCCGATCAAAACCATCTGCGGCGCGGTGGCTCAATTCGCCTCACGAGAAAAAACCATCGACGGCCAATCGTGTGCGGCCTCCGAGGTGGATGACTGGTCCTCGCTGATTGGGCTCTTCGAGAACGGTGCCACGGGAGTGTGGGAAGGAAGCACGCTGATGAAGGGACATCACAACAACGGCTTCGGCTACGAATGGGCCGAGGTCAACGGCAGTGAAGGCTCGGCCGCCTATCAGCTCACGGACCCGAACAACATCGTCATCGGCAAGCACGGCGGCACGATGGAAAAACGCCCGGTGCCGCGCGAGTTCCTCGTCATCCCCGGCAGCCCGCGCAATCCCCACGACGGCGTGCCCAGCACCGTCTTCCGCTACGACCTCGTTTGGGAATTCGTTTCCGCCATTGTCGAAGGCCGCGACTGCGTCCCCGGCTTCGACCACGGAGCGCTGGCCCAAGCGGTCGCCGATGCGACACTGGAATCGTTTGAGAAGAAGACCTGGGTCAACATCGACGCGAAGCTTTGATGCCACCCGCGTTCGTTACCACGAAAAGCGATGACCTGAAAGGTGGGGGGTGGATGAGCAGACAATGATCTTGAACGATCACGCGATGTCCGAGTACGACTCCAACATGGTGCTGTTGGCGAGTCATCCGTCAGACCGATAATAGCCAATTTGGTGTTGCGCTCGGATTCAATGAGGACTCTCGTTATGCCTAAAACCATCGAACTGACGGATCACGCATACGCGCGGCTCAAGGCAGCGCGACAAAGTGACGAATCCTGGTCTGATGTCGTCGAACGCTGCGTCAAACCGAAACAAGCGACTGCGGAAGTTCTTCGAGCGATCAAACGGTCGGCACTCTCGTTGCAAGTATTGGACGAAGCCGAAAAGAGCATCACTCGACGTCGCCGGTTGTCGCGCCCACGAAAGGTCTGATCGTAGCCGTTCTCGATACTTGCTTCGTGATTGCATTTACGTGGGAATAAGCGCGTGACACAAACGTCTTTGACCCGCCGTTGGTCGTTATGCCGAAGTGACGATTGTATAACCGTCAAACAAGCCATCCCAAAAATCGCCATACGTGAAGGTCTCAAGAAACTTTGGCATTCCATTTTCACAAAACAACACAGCGCCCATTCCGTTTGGAACATTTGGCATTTCAATATGCTCCTCAAGTCCAAGGTCGTGATCTGCAAGTTCTGACGCGCTCTCTTGAGATCGGAAGTTTGTGTAGCTGCAGACGCCTGTAAACTCTCTGCTGAGCACATGAAGTTGTCCAATTAGCGGACGCAATTCAGGCCATTTATTTGCGAGCAGTTCAAGGATCGCGAGTTCGAATTCGTTGGGCTGAAGTTGACCGGGACGCATAAAAGCCTTGCTGAGTAAACGACTGCTGCACTCTGCACGAGGTGAGCTGAAACGATACGGCATTAACGAGTTTACTTCTCCGTCTCCGACAGCGCCTTGAAGTAATTCTGCAGCAGTGACTCGTAGCCTTTCGGGTATCCGTCGTCGCTCGACTGGCGGAGTTCTTGACGCAGCTCTTTCGGTAGCTCGCGAGCGCGATTGATTCGGACGGCATTCGCTGAGTCGACGTTGGTCATCGTGGCTCGCAGTTGGCCGAGCGCCGTTTTGCGTTTGGCAGCGGCGTCTTCGTAACGCAGGTTTTTGAGATCCTCTTCCGACCGCTTCATCAGGTCGATCGCTTTGCCCATGCGGCGGCCGGTGATGCTTGATGTTTCCAATTGCTTGGCAACTTGCTCGGCCTTCTCGCGCAAGCCCGCTTGTTTTTCGCTGAGCCGTTCCATGTCGCGGACGAAGTCGGGCGGAGTTCCCCCTTGCAGACCGCGTCGTCCTGAGCCCGCTTTCTTGCCGCCGCCGGTTGAGCCGTTGGGATCGGCTGATTGTTCTTCTTTGAGTCGCCCCGGTTCATAGCGCTCGTTGCCCAACCGAGCGGGAGTCTTGCGACCGGGAAGATTGCGAGTCGTTTCTCCAACTGCTTGTCCGGATGATTTGCCCCGTCGCCCGTCGCCCGAGCGGCCGGTGACCTCTTGATTGTTCGGCAGATCGTTTCCCGTTTTGCCCTTCGCGCTGAACGAACTAATCGGCCCATCGGAGACGCCCCAGCCCGCTTGATTCAGGTTGTCGCCCCACGCCGAGGTGACGTCGTCCGCCTCTTCGTCGAACTCTTCTTCCTTCTGCATCAGCTCGCCGATCAAGTCTTCCAACGCGTTGGGCAGCGGCATTTCGGGGATATCAAAAGGCTTCTTGTCGAGCGGCTCTTCTTGGACCCACTTCACCGAATCGGGAGCGTCCGGCATCCACAGCTCAAGATCTTCCAGCATCTCCGTTGCCTTGCTGATCCCCAAGTCTTCCAGCGCGACTTCCATCTTCTGCGCCTGCGGACGCTGAGCCTGCTTCTCGATTTCCTCGAAGACCGAATTCACATCCTTCCGCAGCCCGAAGTCATCGACGAAGCCGGTCGGCAGCTTCGTCAGCTCATCGACCTTCCCCTTCGCCCATTGACCGAATTTGTTCAACTGCTCGTCGAGCTGTTTCAGCGGTTCCAATTCTTCCTCGGACAATTCCTCGACCGGTTTCTTGGGCATCTTTTCCAGGTTGGCGATCGACTGTGTTTGATCGTCGATGTTCTTGCCCAATTCGTTGATCAGCTTGCCGAGCGCGTCGGTCACTTCCTTGTGAGCGGCGGCGTCTTTCTTCGCCAGCTTCTTCAACTCCTTGCGAGCCTGTTCCGCTCGCTGCAACCGCGTCAGCAGTTCTTCCAGCTTGCGAATGATCTCGTCCTGAATGCCGAGCGTTCGTTCGCGCTGCTTGTGAATCTTGACGTCGTTCTCCGTGTCGCGAGCGGTCTCGAAGACCTTGATCACCTCCGCCATCGGCCCGGCATGAAGTTCGTCCAGCGCCTTGACCATCGTCGCCAGCGGCAGCGCTCCGCGTTCGACCGCGCGAGCCAGCTTCGACGTTTGCGTCCGCACTTTCGTCTGCCGCACGATCAGCGATTCGAGCGCCGCGTTCGACGCCGTCTGCGCCCGGTTCTCCCGCTGCAACCGCACGAGTTCTTCCAGCACCGCCGCGAAGTCATCGACCTGCACTTCAAGGTTCGCTCGCACTTGTTCCGGCGTGACAAGGAAGACCGAATATCTCCGCGACTCGGTAATCCCTGGCCCGGTGATGTGATTGCGATCGCTCGTCACTGCCCAATACTGAATCAAGTCCCCCGCCTTGAACGACACGCCGCCCGCCCCTTTACCGAATTCCAACTGCGTCGTCTCGCTCGCCTCGCGCGACAAGTCTCCGTCATGTTTGAAGTGAGCCAACTCGCGCACGGTCGCATCATCGTTGATCCGAAACAAAACCTTCGTCGCCGCCAAACCGAAGTCGTCGCGCGCCGTGACCGCAATCTCCAGCGATTCGCTCGGCCGCAGTTGCACGTCTTTGCCCGGCTTTGTGATCGTCACTTGCGGCGGCTGATCCTTCACCAGCGTGACCGAATGCCACAACGAGTCGCCGTTGTCATACCCATCGGTATCGACCAGCCGCACTTGATACCGCGTCGGCGCTTTGACGAACCGCCCTTCGATCCCCACTTCGTGCGGCTGCTTCGCGATCGCATCCGACCACAACACGAACGAGCCGTTCCAAGTCGTCGCGTCCTTCCCCTTCAACAACTCGATCACCGCGCCCGATTCGGTTCGCAGCACCGCCTCGCGCAACGGCTTCGTGACCACGAGCGTCAGTTCAACCGTCGCGCCGGGGAGTGACACAATCTCGCCATTGCTCGTAGGTTGGGACTCCGTCCCGACCGTCTCCCCCGGTCCACTTCCCGTCTGGTCGGGACGGAGTCCCAACCTACGAGCATACGGTGGCAACCGATACGTGATCTGCAACGAATCGACTTGCGGCCTCCGCACGATCTCAATCGAACGCTCGTTCGACCGAGCGTCTCCCGCCGCGATCACGAACGAAAAGCTCTGATCGACCTCCGGCAACTTCGCGTGAAAAACGTTCGGCTTTCGCGGCTGCGAAGCCATCGGCAACGTGCGCGTCTTCCCGTCCTTCGAACGGACATGCAATCGAGCCGTCGTCGGCACAACTCCCGCGACCTCGACCGCCACTTCGACATCGCTTCCTTCAGGGAATCGAGCCCCCGCTTTCGGCTGAATCGAATCGGCCACGATCCGCGTTTCCGTGTACGGCGCGATCTCCGCAAACGGCAGCAACACGCGCGACATCGCATTTGCAAACCGAGGAAACAGCAACAAGCCAACGATCACCACCACCGAGACCACTGTCGCCGTCGCCGCCCGTCGCACCGGCCGACGATCCAAGCAATCGGCGAAGTCCAAATCCCGCGTCGCCTTCGCCGCATCGGCCACGATCTCTTCAATGATCCGCTTCGATCCCGGCTCCGTCCCGCGTCCCAACTGCAACGCGTTGATCAGGCGATTGCGCAGTTCCGGATGTTTCTCTTCCACCAACGCCGCGAAGTAATCATCGCGAGCATCCTCCAACAACCGCCGCCCCACCAACGACGATGCCCCGGCAATCAACGCCCCAACCCACAACGCCGTCGAGATCCACCGACCACCCGCCCCCCAATGCAACAACGCATCACCGACGGCCAGCAGAATCAACATCCCGGCGACGATCGCCACCAACACCACCGCCCCGGAAGCGACTCGCCCCGACCGCCATTGTTTGCGCAGCGAATCCAGGTCGCTGACGAGTTGCGGATAAGGTTGTGCGTTTTTCATGCAAGACTCCTGATCGAACAATGGCACTCCGCCTTGATAGTGCGGAGGACTGTGTTCTAGGTCGTTCGCTTCCCCACTAAACGGGAGGGATGCCAAGCTGACGGCAAATCAGTCTGGCCTCCGGCAAATGGTCAACATCCGCAGGTTCCAGCATCAGCGTAATCGCGTCCTTCAAGTTCTCGCGAGCCGACGCGAGCGTTCGTCCTTGAGTGACCGCGCCCGGGACGTCATCCGTCCAACCCACCCAACATTTACTGCGATGCAAGTAATTCGCTGCGTACGATGCCATGTGGAATTCTCCCAAAAGCACAATTCGTGAAAGCATTCTTCTATGCAAAGGACGAGACTGAAACCGGTCCTTTTGCTTTCCTCAAAAAGGCGTCTAGTCCGAGTGGGCATCGAATGCTTGCATCAATGTTCGGATCGTATCTTCCGCCATTCGGTGGCCAAGCTGTTCCGATTGTGAATCGCCGTCAGCAACACCATCGACATTGATGTTGTCGTTAATTTCATCCGGGCAGAATTCAACAAGGTATTCCTCGAATGTGAATTCACGCTGTTCTTGTTCCATGTTGTTTTGGAGCATCTTTTACCTCATCGGTCAAAATACTTTGGAAAGAAGTGGGGGTTCAGTTTCGGATCGAAATAGTGTTTTCGCTTGATCCAGACAAAGCCATCGCCCTTGGAGATCACGGCAAGATCAACCGGGCCGCCAACGGTTTCAAGTTCGAGCGACATTTTTCGTTTTACGGACGTCAGGCTCACCAGGGCCTCTGCCATTGCGGCAAGCTCATCCTTTGGCAGGAATCCGATCACGTCAAGCAACGGGCGAATATGTTTTTCGACCACATGTCGTTCGATCCGCTGTCGAAACTGATCCAACGCTTGTTTGCTCATCTCCGCCAGACGCTGCCGAGTGACCTCGCGGGCTTCCTCCGCCATCTGATCCGCAATTCGTCCGGGAAACTCTTCCAAGAACTTGCCGAGATACGAATCCACAATCCGCCGGAAATCTGGATCGACACCTTCGACGAATGATTGCACCACGTCGCTTTGTGCAAATGGAATAACAGCACCTTCGTTCGTGAAAGAAATCTTTGTGCTGCGATCGTCGAATTTGTATCTGAGCTTGTTCAAGACAACCGACTGACAGGCAATCGCACGAACGGAAGGAAATGGTTCACTTTCTCCAAACCCCGCGACGACGATCCCGGAGACTCCTCCAGGAAGTCGTATCGAAAGCCCGGTTGCAATCTGACAAAGTCGCAGTCGCGATTCTTCAGTCAATGGAAAGTGAGCGAAAACAATATCAAGGGCGGATTCGATTTCCGCCGCATATTGCTCTTCAAGCGACAACGCAAAATCTTCACCAAGACCAGGCAACACCGGCTGTGATTTCAACGTTTCCAAAACTTTGAGAATCCGATTTTCAACAATCTCGCCGATCTGTGATGCCGTGACTTTGCGACCTGCCGTAGTCGCGGCTTTGACATCGGCGGTGATTTGTTCCCGCACATCGCGGAAGTAGATTTGAACCCAACCACGAAAGAAATCTCGTTGTGACTCCTCGGGGAAGAGCATCCGCGACCTCTCAATAAATCCGATCAATTCGGTCGCGTACTCTTCAAGAGTCTCAAAACTACTTTCACCAAGATGTCGTCGAAACTCCTTGATCGTGGTTTCCCAGGGCATGCCCATCAGTTCGGCGTTGCCATAAATCATGACGCCAACAGGATGATGCTTGGACAAAGTGAAAACTTTGTTGACCGTGTTGTAGGTCTTCCGATTTCCCCCAATCGTAACGGTGCTATCAGCCGCGAGTGCAACTGCCGACTTATTGAGAACGACAACTTCAGCAGTCATTTGAAAGATCCTTTGCTCGCCAAATACGAGACTGGTCGCTTGCAACGAATATCGGCCGGTTATCGTGCCTCTCGAATGCCGTTTCGGTGGCGAAACTCTGCCGCAAAGTCGTCGTACGACCGACCGCTCTCGCCGTGTTCTATGTCTCGCAACGACGCGTTGATTGCCAGCAAATCATCGGTCGGTGGATTCTGCATTCGCCATTCG
>JAYUFI010000142.1:0-2661 GCA_043738805.1 Planctomycetaceae bacterium
AACGACACGCTGTATGGAAACGATGGCAACGATCTGCTGCTCGGCGGCGCTGGCAACGACATATTGCTGGGCAACGACGGCGACGACACGCTCAACGGTCAAGGAGCGACCGACACGATCACTGGCGGTGAGGGGACCGACACGATCAACGATGTCTCGGCTGTGATTGATGAGACATTCGTTTTACCCGACAGCATTCTGGCTCTGCTGGAGGTGATGTAAGTTTGGGGATTGCTGATCTTGGGTTTGGGGAGCCAGCGTCTTGGGGAAGACGCCGGCGCTCGTAGCGCAGACGGCTCGCCTGCGCTTGGGATTGACTTGGAAAACGCTCACAGGCGAGCTGCCACTGTGACACGATGAAGCCTGGCTTTCTTGGGGGAAGCCAGGCTTCTTTATTTACTAAAACTGAGCATTTTCAGGGAAGAAAATTTCACCGCAAAGGCGCGAAGAACCACAAAGAAATCAAGAAGATGGCCATTTCAAAGTCTTCTCAACACAACGGTCATTAAGAAATGATTCTTGGAGTGTTCCTTCGCGTACTTTGCGCCTTGGCGGTGAAAACTGCTCAGTTTGAGTGATTTAGATCAGCTCGCGCATCGGCTGAATGCCGTCATCGACGAGGTACTGAGGAACTCCCGCACCGTCAAAGATGCGGACGCGACCGACGTCGAGGCCCGCGTTTTTATAGAGCGTCGCGAAGACTTCTTGGAACTTCACTGGCCGATCGACGGCGTACTCGGCAAAGCGATTCGTCTTGCCGATGACTTGGCCAGTTTTCATGCCGCCACCAGCGAGCATCGCACAAGAGACTCGCGGCCAGTGATCGCGGCTGTTGTTGTTATTGATCTTCGGAGTTCGACCAAACTCACCCCACACCACCACCGAGACGTCGTTTTCCAAACCCCGTTCGTGCAAGTCGGTGACGAGCGCGGATAAGCCTTGATCGAGCAACGGGAACTCTTCACGCGACATTGGGAAGTTCATCCCATCGCCACCGTGCCAGTCCCACCGGCTGTAATTGAGCGAGACATATCGCGCGCCCGCTTCGACTAATCGGCGTGCGACACAAAAATTTTCGATCATGCGCGGAGCACCGTCACGCTGAAATTTCTCGTCGCTCTTGCCGTATCGAGCGAGTACGCGCGGGTCTTCTTTCGACAGGTCCAACGCTTCCGCCAACTTCGAGGTCGTCAGAATGCCGATGGCCTGCTGTGTGTAGACGTCGATGCTTTCCATCACACCCTTGCTGTCGGCCGAGCGACGGAAACCATCAAACGATTTCATCAATTGATTGCGGTCTTGCAGCCGTTCGAGCGTGATTCCTTGCAGAACCATTCCCTCCGGCGAACTGCGAGCTTTGCTTCCCAACATATTAAACGGCGTCTGCGACACACCGAGGAAGCCCCCGTCCGCCGGTTCGCCCCACGTGCGATTGCCGACTGTGTACATGAGCGCGACGTTGGGTGGGACCGCTCCGTTCGTCGGGCCTTGTAGCTTGGAAATCCACGATCCGGCGGCGGGCCAACCTCCCGGCGGTTTGCGATCCGACTTCCGATGTCCCGTCATGCACTGATAACCGTCATGCAGGCCATCGGCATCCGAGATCGATCGCACGGGAACGAACTTGTCCATCATCTGAGCCATGCGTGGAAACAGTTCGCAGATTTCGATTCCGGGCACGTTGGTCGCGATCGGCCGGAACTCACCGCGAATCTCGGTCGGTGCGTCCGGCTTCAAGTCCCACAGGTCAACGTGCGACGGCCCGCCCGGCATGTAGATATTGATGATCGCCTTGTGCGACGAGCCGCGACGTGCTTCCGATTCCGCTCGTAACACCTGCGGCAACGCGAGGCCGCCCATCGCGAAACCGCCGATCGTTAAGAATCCGCGACGCGACAATCGATCGCAAAAGTCAGTTCCCTTGTTCGTCGCACGTCCCAAAATCGTCAGCATGGCAGGTTCCAATGGCAGAAGACGGAGTGAATAGCAAACAGACGACATACTCATCGGCAACAATTGATGTTCGGGCCGCATTTAAGGGCGAGAAACAAACGGAGTCAACAGGCGAGCGGCGCGACGATGCGGCAAGGTTTATCCCGCTGTGGGAGGCTTTGATTCAGCTCCAACTTGACGTTAACGTCGGCAAAACTTTCAGTGCTGTCGAGAAGAAACGTAGACCGGTCACTCCGTGGCCGGAAACTTCGAGTCACGGAGTGACTCGACTACGTTTCGGGATGCTCTCGCCTGCGTTTGTTTTTGTGATCGGGCCTTATGCTTTCATGGCTGATTGATCTCAGTTTGCGTCATCGCTTCGTCGTGATTCTGGCGGCATTGTCGTTGGTTGTCGGTGGCGGTGTGGCGCTGCAGCACATCGACATTGACGCCTTTCCGGATACGACTCCGGTGCAGGTGCAAATTAACACGGTCGTGCCGTCGCTGGGGCCGGAAGAGGTCGAGACGCAGATCACGTTTCCCATCGAGCAGGCGATTAGCGGGCTCCCCAAGTTGGAGAGTTTGCGATCGATCTCGAAGTTCGGCATGTCGCAAGTGGTCGTCACTTTTCAAGAAGGGACCGACATCTATTTCGCGCGGCAGTTGCTCACGGAGCGGCTGGGGACGGTCGAACTTTCAAAGGGGCTTGAGCGACCGAAGTTGGGGCCG
>JAYUFI010000143.1:0-7001 GCA_043738805.1 Planctomycetaceae bacterium
AGGCACGCGCGTTTCAAAACGCGCGTGCCTGCGGCGTGCGGTTAAACAACTTACTCATCACCGCACCGTGTTTACCCGTGATGCCCGTAAAAGCCAGAGGTTTGCCGAACAAAAACTCCATTTCACGGCAGATCGTTCTGTTGGTGTGCGTTGTGATCGGCTCCGTGACTCCGGCAGAAGCCGCAGTCGACATGGGAAAACTCACGGTCCTCTTCCGCACCGGCAACTATGCCGAGTGCATTGAGGCGACCGCGTTAGCTATTCGCGAGAGCGAGTTCAATGAAAACTTGCGTGTCTTGAAAATTCGCGCCGAACTGGAATTGGGACGTTATGCAGATGCGGCCGAAACTCTGGACGCGGCTTTGAAAAAATTCACCACCAGCATTGAACTGCGTTGGTGGGGACGTGACGTCTGTCGGTTCAACAACCAACCAGAACGAGCGATTGAGTTTGAGAACGAGATCGAACAACTCGTGAAGCAAACGCCGTGGCGTTACAGCGACGCGACGAACCGGCTGGTGTTGGGACGGTTCCTGCTCAGTCGCGGAGCTGATCCGAAGCAGGTGAACGACGGGGCTTACAACATCGTCAAGAAGTATCAGCCGACGTTTGCTCCGGCATTCGTCGCGAGCGGCGAATTGGCGTTGGAGAAGAATGACTTCGCACTCGCCGCGCAGAATTTCGAGCAAGCAGTGAAGCTCGACGCGGCTGATGCGGACGCGCATTTCGGACTGGCTCAGGCGTTTTCCGCGAGCGATCCAGAGAAGGCTCAAGTGGCGATCAAGTCTGCGTTGGAACGGAACTCGAAGCATATCGGTTGTCTGTTGTTGATCGCGGATGAGCACATTGACTCGGAGCGTTATGACGAGGCGGTTGCGGTGCTGACTGAAGTCGAAGCGATCAACCCGTTGCATCCGAAAGCGGCGGCCTATCGAGCCGTTTTGGCTCATTTGCGAAATCAGCCGGAGAGCGAGAAGCAGTATCGCGAGACGGCACTCAAGCACTGGATGACGAATCCGGAAGTCGATCATCTCATCGGCAAGAAGTTGTCGCAGAAGTACCGCTTCGCGGAAGGGGCCGAGCATCAGCGGCAAGCGTTGTTGTTTCACGAAAAGTATCTGCCAGCCAAGATGCAGTTGGCGTCGGACTTGTTGCGGCTCGGTCAGGAAGAGGCCGGTTGGAAGCTGGCGAATGAGGTCTATGACGCGGACGGCTACAACATCTTCGCGCACAACCTCGTCATGTTGCAGGAGAGCGTCGCGAAGTTCCACACGCTCGAAGCAGACGGGATCGTCGTTCGCATGGATGCTCGTGAGGCGGACATTTACGGTCGCCGCGTGCTGAACTTACTGAAGCGAGCGAAGCAACAACTCGCCGCGAAATACGCGGTGACGCTTCCCGCTCCGATCATCGTGGAGATCTTTCCGAAGCAAGAGGACTTTGCAATTCGCACGTTCGGTCTGCCCGGCGGAGCGGGCTTTCTGGGCGTTTGCTTCGGGACGGTGATCACGGCGAACAGCCCGGCGTCACAAGGCTCGCACCCGACTTGTTGGGAAGCGACGTTGTGGCATGAATTCTGTCACGTCGTGACGCTCAACAAAACGTTCAACAAAATGCCGCGCTGGCTCAGCGAAGGAATCTCGGTTTATGAAGAGCGGCAAGCGGACCCGACATGGGGGCAGTCGATCAACCCGCTGTATCGCAAGATGTTGCTCGGCGATGAGCTGACGCCGATCAGCGAACTGAGCGGAGCGTTCCTGCGTCCGAGCAGCCCGTTGCATCTTCAGTTTGCGTACTTTGAATCATCGCTGGCGGTTGAGTTCCTCATCGAAAAGCATGGATTCGAAGCGTTGCAGAAGGTGCTCGTTGATCTTGGCAGCGGGATCACGATCAACGACGCATTGGCTCGTCACACAGGTTCGCTTGATGAGTTGGATACGGCGTTCGCTGAGTTCGCACGCCAGCGCGCGACCGAGATGGCTCCCGATGCCGATTGGTCTGAGCCGGAACTTCCCAAGCGAGCGAATGCCGAATTGCTTGCGACGTACCTCAAAGAGCACCCGCACAATTACGCGGCGCTGCGACGTCGGGCGAAGCAATTGATCGCCGACAAGAAGTTCGGTGAAGCAAAGCAACCGCTCGAAGCGATGCAGCGTATGTATCCGCGCGATGCGAGCGGCGAAGGGCATCTCGCGATGTTGGTTGGCGTGCATCGCGAGTTGAAAGAGGCACCTCAAGAACGAGCCGTGCTCGAATCGCTCGCCGCGCTGACTGACGACAACGTGGACTTGTTCGCTCGGTTGTGTGAGCTGACTTCGCAAGCGGACGATTGGGACGCGACTCGCAACTTCGTGCAACGCTGGTTAGCAATCAGCCCACTGCAACCGGCTCCGCATCGTGTCGCCGCCGCCGCTGCCGAGAAGTTGCAGGATCACAAGCTGGCAATCAACAGCTATCAAGCGCTGTTGCTGCTGAACCCGGTTGATGTCGCTGATCTGCATTTGAAGTTGGCGACGACGTTACAACAAGTCGGTGATTTATCTTCCGCAAAGCGACATGTTCTGCTCGCCCTGGAAGAAGCTCCTCGCTTTCGAGCGGCGCATCGGCGGTTGTTGGAAATCATCAAGGTAAACGAGGCGAAGCCATGAGGTCTCCCCATGTCACCCGCAGCGTCAGCGAGAGTGGACGCTCCAGAACGTGCCGATTTCTGAGTCTCTTGAAGCATTCGCCCTCGCTGACGCTGCGGGTGACATGGGCGGTGTTGCTGCTCGTGGTGGCCGGTGTCGCGTTCGCTCAGCGCGGGCCGTTCATGCGGCGGGAGTTTCGGCCAGAGACAGTTGATCGTGGCGGTGTCCCCGAATGGAAGAACGACGAGCGGTTTAGGTCCGACGTCTTCACGTTTGTACGAGTGAGATACTCATCGCACGGTGGCGGACGTGGTGGCAATTGGGCGACGGACTATCCCGATAGTGATCTCAACTTCTCGTATCGGCTGCATGAACTCACCGCGTTGGAGGTCGATCCAAACGGAAAAATTCTGGAATTAACGGACGACGCGCTGCTCGATTATCCGTGGGTCTATTTGATCGAACCGGGCCGCATGAGTCTGAGCGACGCGGAAGTTGCGGGGCTGAGAAAGTATCTGCTCAACGGTGGCTTCATGATGGTGGATGACTTTTGGGGCGAGTACGAATGGGACAATTTCTATCGCGAGATCAAACGCGTCTTCCCTGATCGCGAGCCGATCGAACTGCCACTCGAGCACGAAATTTTTCACTGCGTCTACGATCTGAAAAAGAAGCCGCAAGTGCCGAGCATTCATGCCTGGATGGCGACCGGTCGCACCGACGACAACCGCCCCGACGCCGCCGAGGTGCATTACCGAGCACTCTTCGACGACAAAGGACGGATGATGGCGATCATCTGCCACAACACAGATCTCGGCGATGGCTGGGAACGAGAAGGAGAAGACGCGACCTACTTCAAAGAATTCTCCGAAAAATGGTCGTTCCCGATCGGCATTAACATCGTGACGTATGCGATGACACATTAAGACAGGTTTCACCGCGAAGACGCAAAGGCCGCGAAGTTTTGTGGATTCAGCCGTGAAGAAATTGTTTCCGGTTTTTGAATTCTGTTTTTGAACCTTCGCGTTCTTGGCGTCTTTGCGGTGAATCAAGGAGTTTCCTCGTGCCCGAACATCTCGACGAATTTCTTTCCGAGCAAGAGACGGTCAGCCAACTGCGTAGCGCTCGGCGGCGGATTGATGAGCAACTCTCAAAAGTTATCATCGGCCAAGCGGACGTTGTCGAGCAGTTGCTCATCAGCCTATTCGCGGGCGGGCATTGCTTGATTACGGGCGCTCCGGGGCTGGCGAAGACGTTACTGGTCCGCTCGATCGCGCAGATCTTTCATCTGAAGTTTCAACGCATCCAATTCACTCCCGATTTGATGCCGGCTGACATCACCGGGACGGAAATCCTCGATCAATCGCCCGACGGGCATCGCCGAATGCAGTTCGTCAAAGGGCCGATCTTTGGCAACGTGATTTTGGCGGACGAAATCAACCGCACGCCGCCGAAGACTCAGGCCGCGCTGCTCGAAGCCATGCAGGAGCATCAAGTCACCGTCGCCGGGACACGGTACGTTTTGGAAGAACCGTTCTTCGTGCTGGCGACGCAAAACCCGATTGAGATGGAAGGGACGTATCCGCTGCCGGAAGCTCAGCTCGATCGGTTCATGTTCAACGTGCTGATCGACTACTTGCCGGAAGATGATGAAGTCACCGTCGTCCAACGCACGACATCGACTCGGCCCGAACCAATCGAGCCGCTCTTCACGGGCGACGATGTGCGGCGCTTTCACAACGTCGTGCAGCGTGTTCCGATCGCCGAAGACGTCGTGCGTTACGCCGTGCGACTCGCCGCCGCCAGCCGACCGGGGCAGCCGAAGTCTCCGCAGTTCATCAACGATTGGGTCAGTTGGGGAGCGGGAACGCGAGCGGCTCAATGTGTCGTGCTCGGCGCAAAAGCCCGTGCGTTATTAGCCGGTCGCAATCACGCAACGGTCGAAGACATCCGCGCGTTGCTGGCCCCCACGCTGCGGCATCGCATCCTCATCGGCTACCGCGCGGAAGCAGAAGGAATCTCGGTCGACCATGTGATTGGACGATTGTTGGAAACGGTGGAGCCGCCAAACGTATGACTTGTTTAATCGCAAGCCGCAGGCGTGCGCGTTGGCGAACATAAATGTCTAACAAACTCAAGCTGAGCGTTTCCAGGGAAGGGAATTTCACCGCCAAGGCGCAAAGTACGCGAAGAGCCACGAAAAAATCAGGAAGCTGGCCGTTTCCAAAGTCGCCGTGCATCACGGCTATTAAGAACTAATTTCGGAGTATTCCTTCGCGCTCTTTGCGCCTTGGCGGTGAAAACTGCTCTGTTTGAGTAACACACACTGACGCGCTCGCCTGCGGCTTTCGGTTAAACGACCCGGAGTACCAAATTGAAATCTGAAGAACTAACGTCTGTCTGGCCCGATGGCTTCCCTCGCGGAGCGAGAGGGCCACATGCGCGAGCGTCGTACATCGACCCGGCAACGTTGATGCGGATCAAGAATCTGCAACTGCGGGCCAAGGCGGTTGTCGAAGGATTTCTCAGCGGTTTACATCGCAGTCCTTATCACGGCTTTTCGGTCGAGTTCTCTGAGTACCGGCAATACACGCCCGGCGACGATCCGAAGTATCTCGACTGGCGATTGTTCGCTCGGTCAGATCGCTTCTATCTCAAGCGGTTTGAAGAAGAGACAAATCTGCGGTGTTACTTGCTCGTCGATCTCAGCCGCTCAATGGGGTTTCGGTCGGCGACGATGACTTACAACAAAGTCGAATACGCCAAGACCGCTGCCGCCACGATTGCGTATTTTCTGACGTTGCAACGCGACGCTGTCGGGCTGATCACGTTCGATCAAACGATTCGCGATTATCTGCCAGCGCGGTTTCGATCCGGGCATCTGCATCGGTTAATGATGTGCCTCGAACATCAAGTGGCCGGGATCGAGACTGATCTCGGCTTGCCGTTGGAACAGGTCGCACGCACGACTCGTAAACGAGGACTCGTCGTGCTGCTGTCGGACTTGCTTGCGCCGATCGAGTCGCTCGAAACAAAGCTCGGCTACCTTCGATCGCAAGGACACGAAGTGGTCGTGATCCGAGTGCTCGATCCGGCAGAAGTGAGCTTCACGTTTCAAGAGGAGGCAATGTTCTTCGACCTCGAATCAGGCCGCGAGTTGTATGTCGATCCGCAAGCGGCGCGTGCTGAATATCAGCGACGCTTCCGCGAGCACGCCGCCGATTTGTCACGAGCGTGCAGTTCGTTGGGAGTTGATCTCTATGATCTGACGACCGATCAACCGTTGGATTTGGCGTTGTTTGATTTGATCAATTCGCGAATGCGTCGCGGGCGAGTTGTGGCACGACGACGGAGGCAAGCCATGTAACCGAAGCGTTAGCGAGGACGAGCGTTTCATAACGCTCCCTATTCTGAGTCGTTGGAGCGTTCGCCCTCGCTGACGCTGCGGGTTACATGGTGTGATCGGAATCATTGATGGGTTTCCTCGTTCCCTTTTATCTGGCAGGTCTCACGGCGCTCACGTTGCCGTTGATCTTCCATTTGGTCAGACGGACTCCGCGCGGGCGGCAGGAATTTAGTTCGCTGATGTTTCTGTCGCCGACGCCGCCGAGGCTTACTCGTCGCAGTCGGCTCGATCAGATTTTGCTGTTGCTGTTGCGATTAGCTGCACTGACGTTGATTGCGTTCGCATTCTGCCGACCGTTTCTGCGAGAGGCGGCGTTGTTGTCGCAGTCCGATCTCGCGGGGCGACGAGTGGCGTTGCTTATCGATACGAGCGCCAGCCTGAGACGCGGCGACTTGTGGTCGCAGGCGACGAAGCTCGCCCAGAAGCACCTTGATGAACTCAATCCGCAAGACGACATCGCGCTGTTCGCGTTCAGCGATCGACTGCGAACGATCATCGACTTTCAGAAAGAGGGAGCCGCTCCGATCGCCGACAAGCCGCAAGTCATTCGTAACCGGTTGCGTGAATTGCAGCCCGATTGGGGTGCGACCGATCTCGGCACGGCGCTGGTCGCGATCGCGAGCGAACTCGATTCGGCCAGCGACGCGAATCAAGCATCGCTCGAACCGCGCATTGTCGTGATCAGCGATTTCCCCAACGGCAGCCGGATCGAAGCGCTGCAATCGTTTGAGTGGCCGAAGCGAATCCCTGTCGAGACGCTGCGAGTTTCGCTGACGAGGACCACGAACGCTCACGCGACAGTGCTGCCTGCTGAAGAGGGGAATGAACTGGCCGACGTTCGCGTGCGCGTCACGAATGCCGCCGATTCGAAAGGAGATCAGTTCTTCGTCGCGTGGCAGAATGCAACCGTACCGCGACCGTCAGGAAGCGGCCTCACGGAGCGTGCGAACGGGCCGCTTCCTGACGGT
>JAYUFI010000144.1:0-18409 GCA_043738805.1 Planctomycetaceae bacterium
CCGTCGTTGATCGAAATCAACGCGTTGCCGACGACCGCGACCTTGTGAAGCAGCTTGCGATTGAACTGCTTATCGGCGGTTTGCTCGTCAATGTAGGAAACCTCGACGTTGTCGTCACCCTTCAGTTCGAGCGTTCCGTTACCCGGCTGCGGCTTGCCCAACTTAGTCAGGATGCTTCCGAGCGCGATCCGCACATTGCGACCAACGGAGAAGCATTCCACGATTTCTTTGTCGCCGCTGGTTCCAACGCATTCGACCTTGATCGACTGCCCCGGCTCAATTGCCGCGAGATCCGCGTCTTCGATCTTCACGAACAGCCGCTTCCCTGCTTCGAGCTTTTCGACTTTCCCTTCTTCGCTGGAAAGCGTTGTCCCGACCTTCTCCAACGCCTGAATCGCTCGGCTGTAGTGACCGAGTTGGAAGTGGCCCAACCCGATGTAGTAGTACGCCTCGTTGACCTGCTTGCTGACCGGGAACTTCTCGATCACGTCGCGCATGACCTGAAAGCACTTGCCGAAATTCCGAGCCTCGTAAAAGCAAACTCCCGCCTTCAACGTCGCTTCGGCCCGTTGCTCTTCGTTGCGGTTCTCTTCTCCAGAGACTTGCTCGAACTGTGCTCGCGCCTTGTCGTATTGCCGATCGCGCTGGAGATAAAAAATCCCCAGCTTCATGTAGGCTTCGTACCGCACTTTGCTGCGCGGATAACGTTCAATGACCGACTGCCAAATCTCAACCGCCTTCGAGACTTCATCCACCTCGTAACGAGCATCACCCGCCTCCAGCAGCTTCTTCGCCGCCCGATCCTCAACGATCGAACCTTTCGAGACACCGGCCTCGTCTTTCTTTGCCGCATCCTGGCACCAAGCCGTTGCGATCAACGAAAGCACGCCGCAAACTACCACCGCACAAAGCCGTGACACACGCATGTAAATAATCCATGATCGCGCACGTCCCTGTGCTTTCTTCTCCGCAAGCGACCCTGCTTACACGTGAAATTGTTTTCGGAGTCGGATTGATTTTTGGAAACACTCTCAGTTTCAAAGAGTCCGCAACACCGTAATTACTCAAAGTATCTCTATAGACAAAAACACCGTGAGGCAGGATTGCACCTGCCTCACGGAAAATTTGAAGTTCATTCAGGTCAGTTGCCCTACGCGAACAGTTCCTTAATCGGCGTGCCGTCTTCAACCAGTTTGAATGGGCGTTGGAGCGGGGTCATTACCTTTTTGTCCGGATCAATGCCGAGGGCATGGCAGAACGTTGCGTGGAGGTTCGAGACCTTCACGGGGTTGTCTTTTGGTTCGTACCCGTCTTCGTCGGATGTGCCGATGACTGTGCCGCCCTTGATGCCGCCGCCGGCCATGAAGCAGGTGAAGACGTTAGCCCAGTGATCGCGGCCAGCGTCTTTGTTGATCTTCGGCGTGCGGCCGAATTCGCTGAGCATGACGATCAGCGTCTTCTTCAACATGCCGGACTCGGCGAGATCAGTGATCAGCGATGAAATCGCTGGGTCCATAATTTCGCCATGAGCTTCCATCGCGGGGAAGTTATTCATGTGCGTGTCGAAACCGCCGCGATTCACTTGTACGAATCGGACGCCGGTCTCAACCAGTTGCTTTGCGGTGAGACAGCCTCGACCGAACGGCGTGTCGCCGTAGCGGTTCAACTGCGATGTCGGCACCTTGTCCAGTTCAAACGCGGCGAGTGCCGGGCTGCGCATTAGCGTGAGAGCCTCGTCAATCGAAGTCTGCGTGGACTTCAATTCTTTGTTGCTGCTTTTCTCGGCAAAGCGGCCGTTGAACTTTTCGAGCACTTCCAGGCGTTGATTGCCGCGAGCCGAAGCGATCCCTTCCGGGAACGACAAGTACGGGTCTTTCTCACCAGGAGCACCAATGAAGTACGCTTCGCACTTCTGGCCGAGATAGGCGGCTTTCGGAGCGCGGCCACTGATCGTGACGTAGGCTGGCAGATCGCCGAGTTGCTTCTTCTCAGAAGTCACAACCGAACCAAAACCCGGATGCAGCAAGTTAGCGGTTTGCTGATAGCTGGTCTGCAATTGGTAAGTGCCGCGTCCGTGATCTCCGTTCGTGCCAGCGATGGAGCGAACCAACGCGCAGTGGTGCATGACTTTCGCCGTCTCCGGGAAGATTTGCGAAATTTTGATTCCTTCGACCGACGTGTCGATCGCGTCAAATTCCCCCCCTGTCGGACGCCCCGGCTTCGGATCCCAGGTGTCGATGTGCGACATGCCGCCGCCGTTCCAGAAAAAAATGACGTGTTCGGCAGTCGGAGCGTGGTCGGTTCCACCAAACGCGACCAAGTCACGCATCGAAAATCCGAGAATTGAAGCCATCGACGCCTGCAATACAGCTCGGCGATTCAGTTGGTAATCCAAGCAGCTCATGTCGAGTTCCTTTCTGAAACGGGAAAGAGTTCGGAAATCAGGTCAGTTCAGGGTCAGTCAAAAGGTTTCATCGTTCACCGGCAAGAGGTACTCGTCATCGAAAACCTCTGCCCAGGTCAAATTGGAGATCGTCATTTTCAATCCGGTTTCGGCTTCAGCCAGTTTTTTTCCACGACGGAAGGCATCATCCCACAGTTCGTCACGAACCACATCTTCAGTGACAGTGGGCACAGACTTGAGAATGTCATCAATCTCATCGCGGGCATTCATGATCGTCGTTGCCCAACTTCGGCTTCGGAATCCTGGCTGAATCTTCCATTTTAAGACGTGTGCCATGAGTTGCCGCAGGTGACTTCCGACGGTGATTCGATGAATTCTCACCACGGTGTCGATCAACTCCTGCAATCCTGCCTCGGCGTCTTCCAAGTCGCCGTCGCGCAATGCCTCACGAATCGCAAGTAATGCGTCGTATTCCGACGTCGCGATCAGTTCAGCCCAGTCATAGGTTGTGGCGATGGTCATTTGCGAGACTTGTCTTGAAGTTCCTGAATGAGTTGCTTGATCACCGGCGAACCGCCCTCGCGAAACCAAATTGAATCAGTCCGACTGAGAGGCACACACCAAAAATAAATCCAACACACGCAAAGACCGCCAACACTCTGTTGAATTGGGTTATGGCAGAAATCGGAATTCGTTGCAGTTGAGCAGAATCCAGCGGAAGTCAGCCATGCCGCCAAGGACATCTTTGTTGGCATTGATGATCAACTTCGCTTCGGCCACTTCGTTTTTGGTTGGTTCGCGAGTCAGAATCTCGCGATAAGCAAGACGCACGGCTTCGTCCAAATCTTTCTTTTCGGCCAAGACCGAATACATCGGTTCGAGTTCACCAACGCGGGACGCTTCGTGAGTCAACGTGCCGTTGAGCATCATCAGTGCTTGTCGCATGTTGGGAGCGTGATCGCGAGTTTCACCGAGAATTTCACGATCGGTCTGTCCGAAGACTCGCAGGAAGTGCTCAGGAACAGCCGGTGACGCCATGCGAAGCGATGAGCCGAATCGCGGATTGTCGTCGAACGTCGCCTTAGCGTAGCGGTCGATGTATTCGACACCGCGCCGTTGCGTCTGCATTTGAGCACGCATTCGTTCGGCTTCGATCTCTTCCTTCGACATGACGCGCATCTCTTCGACTTCGACTTTGTTGTCTTCCTTCGCTTTCGCCAAGACCTTGCCGAAGTCGAGTTCAATCCCTTTTTCCACATCAGCACCCGGAGTTGGCTCGTCGTCCTTCGCCATTGCCGGAGCGTTCATGGCCATCTTCTGTTCGAGCTTCATCGCCGTTAGCGCCAAGCCTTGCTTGCCAGAATTCGGCTTCACAACTTGTGACAACCGCCAAGTCGTTTTCATGTTCTTGCCGGCCACGTGCTTCACGTCTGAGAGATGCCCGGCAGTGACGATGCTGTCGTAAAGAGTTTCGCTCAGCATTCGCCGCATTGGCGTCGCCAGGAACGATTTTTCGAGGCCCGTTTGCAGTTGCTCTTCGGCTCCATAAACGTGAGCACGTTGATAGACATCACTGTTGACGATCAGCCGCACGAGCGATCGAAGGTCAAAGCCGCTCGCGATAAATTCGTCCGCGAGATAATCGAGCATCTTCGGATGACTGGCCGGGTTGTTGTCACTGAAGTCATCGATCGGATCTACGATGCCACGTCCGACGAGATCGGCCCAAACTCGGTTGGCCATGTTCATTGCGAAGAAGCGATTACGAGGACTTGTCACCAAGTTGGCGAGTTCTTGCCGCCATTCGCTGGTTGTGTACATGCCCGCTTTGATGTTGAGCGACTTTGCGTCTTTCTTGGCTTCCTTGGTGATGTCATCGTCGAGCTTTTTCCCTTTGGCCTTTTGCTCGTTCTCGCTTGCATCCGCCAAGAGGTCATCAACGTCGATGTCTTTCGTTCCCGCTTTTGCCTGAGCGTCGCGTGCCGCCTTTTGTTTCGCACGTAGAGTGTTCAGTCGCGCGATGTACTCCGGGGTTTCGGCAGCCGCAGCCATTTCAAAGGGGAACGAGGGCTTCATTGGTTTGCGTTCTTCAGGCTTCGCCTTTCCTTCGGGTGGCCACAAGACAACGGACTGGTCTCCTTCGTTCGCGTAGATCGTCCGGGTGAATTGATTCTCAATCCGTTTGGTTTTTCCGAAGTATGCCGCAAAGCTGTAGAAGTTTTCTTGAGTCCAAACATCAAACGGATGATCGTGACATTGAGCGCACGAAATGCGGACTCCCATGAAGACTTGCGAAGTCACGCCCGCCAACGCCATCGGGTCAGCGTTGTCACCGAGCACGAACGCCACTTCCGGAGCCGCGCCAGCTTTGCCGTTCGTCGTAATCAGCCGACGGCAGATCTCATCATGCGACATTCCCTCGCCGACCGCTTGATGCACCCAAGCGAGTGCCGCTCCACCGCCATCAGCTTGGGCACGCAATCGAAACATATCGGCATAGAACACCGTCCAACGATCAACAAACCGACCGTCCGCAATCAATCGGTCGATCAACTCCGCACGCTTGCTCTTCGAGGTGTCTGCCTCAAACGCAGCGATCTCATCCGCCGACGGAATTCGGCTGATGAGATCACAATAAATGCGTCGCAAGAACGTCAGATCGTCGATGACCGGCATTGGATCAAGCTTGATACCGCGCTCTTTGTTTTCGAGAGCCAGCACCTTGTCGAGTTCCGTTCCGCCAGAAATTTTCTTGGCCTGCGTCCGAAATGCAGCCTCAGCTTGCGGATCAACGGGAGCCTTCTCAACCTTCTTCTGAGCCACCGGAGGCTTCGCGTCCGAAACGCTTAACTCCATAACCCCTAACGACAAACACGCAGCAGCAAACAGGCTTGACCAACACTTCACAGTCAGGCTCCTCTGGCGAAAAGACCTAAAACCCCGACAGAAACCCAGCACAATCTATAAGAGTTCGTTGAAATCACAAGATGAAAGCCAAAATACAAAACTGAAGCGGCAACCGTAGACCGGTCACTCCGTGACCGGAATTCTTCGAGTCACTGACCACGACTTACGGAGCGCGTCGTCCACTTTTCACACTATTGGACTCGACCGATCCCGAACTGATCGCCATTACGAACCGGCTCTGTCGCTCGGAAATCGACTTCCAACATCTTCTCACTTTGAACCATCCCGCCGTTTTCGTCTTTTAGTCCGGAGATGATTCGGCGAGTCAAAACGTTGATGATGTCGCCCGTCGATGGGTAAGCAAATTTGCCATCGAGACTGAACGTGATCCAGCCAGGTTCATCGCGGACTTCAATACTGATGACCTGCTTCGGCGGCATCGTTGTCGCGTCGAAGACGTGCATCCGATGGTTTGCCGCGTCCGTCACCCACAGTTCTTTCTCATCGGGTGTCAGTCCAATTCCATGACTCGGACAGCCATGTCGTTTGACCGGCCCCTTCTGAAAACCTTGAACCTCGACTCGATGCAACATCTTGCCGGTCGTCAAGTCGCCGACCTCAAAGCCGAGCAACTCATTGACGTTCACAAAGCACAGAGTCTCTCGTCCATTGACAGTAAACGGACGAATGCTTGAGCTGAACGGGCCGATCGTTCGAGCGGCCTCATGTCGGCTTGTGTCGGAAACCGTTAGCAATGGCGATTTCAAACCTGCGAGGTACACCGCTTTGCCGCTCGATCCGAACACCGTGTTGTGAGCACCGGATTTCGGAGTGATCTTCGCGAGCACATCGCCGCTCGCAGCGTCAATGACGTGCCAATGATCTTTCTCGAATGACGGTTGATAAATTACTGACCCATCGGGAGCAATCGACATGCGATCGCAGCCGCCGTCATACGCTTTCTCCCACAGGATTTTCTCGGTGACGAGATCTAGACACGTCAGCGTTTCGATCGTGCTGATATAGATGCGCTTCCGAGCGGCACTCGCGCAGATCCCTTTCACGTTCAGCGGCTTGCCATCTTTACCAAGTCCCGCTGTTGGAATCCGTTTGATGAAGCGATGCCCGTCGTCGATGTCGAACACCAACAAGCCATGACCACCGTATTCGAGATAGTTGCGAATCCCCGGCACGGCGACATACAGCAACCGCCGCTCGTCAGCCGCACTTGCGTTGTTGATAACACCGAGGACCGCACAACACGCCCAAATGATCGAAATGAACCGCATCAACCCGTCCTCAAGTTTGTTCCGAAATGATCTAAAAATTGTGGCGAGACGCTCCGCGTCGCGATTCACGACGCGGAGCGTCGTGCCACAATGCGGCATCGCTGCGTTACTCCTCTTTGTTCGGAGCCGGCGGTTCCGGCGCTGGTGTCGGAGCCTCTTGATTCGGTGCCGGCGGTGTGGCGGCTAATCGGAGTTCGCGCACGAAGTCAGTCAGTGCAGAGTGCGTCGCCTGAAATCCTGGCAGCTCATTGACCGATTCGTATTGCGGATCGGCTTGAACTCGATCGAATTTCGTCAGCACGAGTTCAAAGCGATCGAGCGCTTCTGCCGCAGAAATCCCTTGATCATCGCGAGCCATCAGCGTCTCCAGTCGCAAATGAGTTCGCCATTGCGAACCAGTGCCAACTTCCTCAAATGCTTTCGATAACCAACCCGCGTTGATCGCGACTGCTCGACGAATTTTGATGATCGGCTCTTCGGCGAACTCTCGCAGACCAACACGCAAAGTCCCAAAGCCCCACAGTCCGGCAATCGACCGATACGCAGGCTCTTGAGCCACACCCTCAAAGACTTCGGCATGTTTGCGAAACTTTTCACGCTCCGGCGCATCGAGCGGTCCATCTACCTCCGTGAGCGATTCGCCCAGCCCCGCCAATTGCAAATGTTTCTTCCATTGCGAGCCAGTTCCCACGCGCGTGAGGTCGTCGTCCAAACTGTTGATCGCGTGCAGCAACAACTCGCGCTGATGTGGCATCGCCAAGCTGCCGAACTGCTCCTGAGTCGGCACGACCATTCGAGGTGGCGGCGGAGCATCGACTCCCGGTTGATACTGTTGTTGGAATTGCTGTTGAGGAATCACCGGCACGACGTACTGCGGACTCCCATAAAGCGGCCGACCGAATCCGGGACCGGTTCTTGGACCATACCCGTATCCGCCGTAGCCATAAGGGCGATTCAATCCACTGTTGGAAAACAGAAAGAGCTGAATCAAATCTCGTGTTTGAGGTTTGTTGTTGTTTGAGCCTTGATGGTGGTGCTCATACTGCTCTTGGTTTCCCGGTTGAAACTGCTGTCCGGAATTGCCGCCGCCAAAGTTCGGCGGACGCTTGCCAGGGTTATTGCCAGAACCAATTCCGACCCCAGGCGTGTTTCCGATTCCCGGTGTGTTGGAGTTGATCAAATTTTCTTTGATCGCGTTGCCAACGTTCGGCTTCGCGTTGCCTGGTTTGTGTTCCTCGCGATGCTCTGGCTTCTGTTTGGGTTGCTCCACCACGGAAGGCTTTTGAACCGGAGTTTGACTGACTGGTGGCTTTGGTGGTGGTGTTTGCGGAACCGGCTTCGGGGCCGCAGGCTGCTGAGTCGGTGGGTTATTGGGCTTCGTTTCTTTTTTCTGTTTGTCGTTGCCGATCGCTGAACTGGTCCACAACGTCGCAGCCACGATCACCCAAATCCAATTTCTCAACATAACATCCTCCTGGACTGGCCAGCAAAATTTTGAACTCGGAATCAACCTCGGCGAGCAGTGTATGTCGCCCGCCAACCGACCGAAATAAGAAGCTGGAACTATTGCGGCTTTTCAGGCTTCATTTTGGAAGACAACTTCAACGAAATCTGATTGTCTCGATCGGGCAACACTTCGGCGACGAGAGGTGTTGTGTCAGGCTGCGAGTAACTCCCCGGAACACTGCCGCTCGAAGGGATTCCGGGGGCCGCTCCGGATGACATCGCGTTAGAACCTTTCGTCATGATCATGACCTGATGACTGCCGACAACGGCCCCGCGACGAGTCCCGTTGATGGCCAGTTTGAAGTGGCCTTGAGCATCAGTTCGTCCCGCAGAAGGAGGGCCGATCGAGCCTTGCTTTTTGTTCGGCTTGAAGACAACGAGCACTTCTGAAACGGGTTTTCCATCCAACAGGACAACTCCCTCAACGTTTGCCAATTGGACGGTGGGTTCGGGCTTCTTTTCCATCACGGGGAAAAAGTACCAACCCCCCAAAGCCAACACGATGATTGCGAGGATGGCTCGCCGATCGAGCGAAATTGCCAACCGATCAGGAAGGCCCGCGAACCATTCCCGACATCTGACCAGCAGCGGCTCGCGATACGACTTTGGCGACGAGGGACGAGCATACGGCGTTGCGGCTGTCGCTTGAAACGGCGCTGCTGCGGCTGATTGATCCGGCATTGACGTCGCCGCTTGAGACAGCGGATCGGACTGGTTTGCGAACGGCCTGACAGGCGACGGCGGCTTTTCAATCTCTGATGTCGCGAGTGACAATTCACTGACGTTGGCGTCAATCCTCTCGACTGGGGAGTTCAGGAGGAAAATTTCGGCGAGCAATTCTTCTTCGGAGTCTGCCGCGCTCGTTGTCGGTCTTGATGTTGTCTTTGTTTTCTTAGTTGGCCTCGATGTTGAATTCGCCGTAGGACTGGCTGTTGAACTTTGAGTCTCGCTCACGTTCTCCAGTGGAGGTTGATCGGCGTTTGCGTTCGCCGGTCGCGCCAGTGCAACTCCAGTGATCTCCTGTGGCTCGACGGCCGCGTCGGACTTCCCTGTGAACGACACCGATGGATCAAACAAACCGGCAATGTCCGCTGCCGACAACCATTCGATCGACGACGCTTCGCGAATCAGGTCGTCGGGTAACAAAGCTCCCGTTCGAGCCATTTGCTCCAACGCATCATCCGGCATCGGTCCCAGCAAGGTTCCGAAGCCCCCCTGCACGTACCAAGACTTCGTGGTCGAAGACATGAGATCCTGCATTGTGGAAATCAAATCGTTGTGGTTTTTGAAAGACTTTTATCAGGCATCGGCAAACAACGAGCGAGAGCTCAATCTTGTTGTAGACTCGATTGGTCAGTCTCTGTATCAGAGCGACAGTATGGTCATCATCCAGCGTCAGTTGCCAACGAGAGCGACTCCCGTTTGATTCCGAATTTGGTCGAGCACTTTTCTCGACGGCGACTTCTCGCCAGGATAGCGTCCGCTTTGAAGAGTTTCTGACGATCAGAAATGCGGTGCAGAATTCCATTCACAGGGTTCCCGAAAATGATGGAATCGCCGTTTGCAGGAAAACGCATCATGTCGCGCAGACGATCTGGTTTTACGCTCATTGAATTGTTGGTCGTCATCGCCATTATCGGTGTTCTGGTCTCACTCATTTTGCCGGCGGTGCAGAGGGCCCGCGAAGCGGCGCGTCAGGCACAGTGCAAAAACAACATGAAGCAACTCGGAGTTGCGTTGCACTCCTACCACGAAATGGTGAAGAGTTTCCCGCCCGGATGGATCGGAGCTACTCCTGGAATCGGTCACGATCCCTTTGGAATGAACGGCTTTGGTTGGGGAACTCTCCTTCTGCCGCAGCTTGATCAGGGACCGCTTTTCAAGAAGTTCGACTTCTCCAAGATGATCAACGACAACGCAACGCCGACGAGCAATGAGTCGCTGTTGAAGACGACTCTGCCGGTCTTCATTTGCCCGTCTGATCCCGACTACGACGATTGGATCGTCACTCATGCCGTGACCGGACATAACCTCGCGCTCGTGGCGTCGGCGAACTACATTGGCATCTACGGAATCAATGACTTCATTTGTGGACCCGGCTTTCAATGTCGAGACACTGGGCCGCTTTATCAAAACAGTGCCGTGAAGTTTGCTGACATCAAGGATGGCACTTCCAACTCAGTCATCTCTGTTGAACGTCGCAACAACGCCTTGAACGTGTGGTATGGCAACAACGTTCGAGCAACTTGGAGCGGCGTCGTGCCGGAGGCTGTGGACGTGTTGGAGACCTATCTCAGCGAGCTCGACGACGCCCCACGGGATGAACTCGATGCTGAAGACGGCAGCAGTTATCACGGCAAATCAGCCCACTTCCTCTTCTGTGATGGTCGAGTCAAGCTCATCAGCGGAAATGTCAATCTCCGCGTTTTGCAATCCCTCGGAACCATCAGAGGCGGCGAGCCTGTCGCAGAATATTGAACGGCCTCTTGAACCTGTGAGTTTTGATCGCTCTTCGTGTTAATCAAAGAGCCGTGAGCGTGTGACAAATTCTCAGCGCACCAGCGACGAAAGCGTCCTCACCACAGCGACGATGACGATCGTGCCGGCGACATCGAGCAACGCTCCGTAGCGGATCATGCGGCTGAGTGGGACCATGCCGCTGCCATAGACGATGGCGTTGCAGGGAGTGCTCACGGGAAGCATGAAGCCGAGGCTGCATCCGAACGTGGCTCCCAATGCCGGTTCGAGCGGATCGACGTCGGCAGCTTGTGCCATCGCGATCACCACGGGGACCACGATGTTGGCGGACGCGGTGTTCGACGTCGCTTCGGAAACGAGCGTGGCCACCAACGTCGCTGCGATCAAGAAGCCGAGGCTTCCGGCGTCCGGCAAGAGTGCAATCATGTTCTTACCGAGGGCTACCGCAAGTCCCGTGTCTTGAGCCAACACGCCGAACGCGAAGCCGCCGCCGTAAAGTAGCACAACACCCCAGTCGATCTGCGTCGCTTCATCCCAGGTCAGGGCTCGATCGCCCTTCTTACCCGGCAGCAGAAAGAGCAATCCCGCGCCGAGCAACGCGGGGACTGCTTCAGGCAGGCTCGCTTTGCACCACTTGTACGCGTCACTTGTTTCACCCCAGACGAGTGCCACGACTCCCGGAGCGACCCACAGCGAGACCATCACTACGAACGCGATCAACGTACTGATTTGCCCGCGAGTCCACGGACCAAGCTGACCGCGTTGCCGCTCCAAATACTCTCGACCGCCGGGAAGCTCTTTCATTCCCGCCGGACAGAACCAGTTCAAGTACACGAACATGAACAGATAAAGCGCAACAACGATCGGCACACCGACGAGGCACCATTCAAAGAACGTGATTTCAACCGGCACGCCGTTGATCTTCACGTGTTGTCGGATAAAGCCGAGCCCGATTGCATTCGGCGGCGTTCCGATCGGTGTTGCGAGTCCGCCGATCGACGCGGAGAACGAAGTCATCAGCATCAAGCCGGTCGCGTAACGCGGGTCGAGCCGATTCGCTGTTGCTCCCGTTGACGATGCTCCCGCCGCCGCGTGCGAACCGTTTTCCTGAAGCACCTTCAGGATCGACAGGCCGATTGCGAACATCATCGCGGTTGTCGCCGTGTTGCTGATCCACGCCGAGATGAAGGCCGTCGTCGCCCCGAAGGCAAAGAGCACTCGCGACGGACTTCCGCCAACCGCACGCAGCGTCAAGACGCTCAATGCCAAACGACGGTCGAGGCCATGCAACTCGATCGCGCGAGCGAGCATGAACGAACCGATGAAGAGAAACATCAACTGATCGGCAAACGGAGCGAACACCCCTTTCGCCGACCCCACTTGCAACACCACGCAAGCGGTCGCCCCAAGCAATGCCGTCAGCGGCATCGGAATCGCCTCGGTGACCCATAACGTCACGACGGCTGCCATGACCGCTGCTAAGTGATGAGCCGCTGGCTTGTCCGCCAGCGATTCAAAGTTGGTACACCACACCAGCAAGAAAAAGAGTGGTGCCAGCCAAAACCCCGCGACCGCCCGCAGATGCTCGAATCGCTTTTCCAGATCGGACATGTTCGCTTTCTAAAGTAGAACGTTTTTTCAAACCGTTCGCGCAACCATCTCGAAATGACAGAACGGTTTGAAAAACCGTTCTACGGAAATGATCTCACACTCATCTCTCACCGCCAGCGGTCATCCTCAAACGGATGCAGCAACTTCGTGACGGACGGTTTGGGGATGTGATCGATGAGCGCTTGAGCCATGCGCAGATCTTCTTGCGAGGTGATCTTCAGGTTCATTGGCGAGCACTCGACAACAGCGATCGGATGGCCAAGCCGTTCGACGAGCTGTGCTTCGTCTGTCGGCTGAAAGTCGCCTCTTTGTGCATACGCATCAAGCAGCAGTTGTCGGCGAAACACTTGCGGAGTTTGAGCGGCCCATAAACGATCGCGCGGAACTGTCTTCTCAATGAGCCCGCCCGGCGTGACCAATTTGAGCGTGCTGCTGACCCGCGTCGCGGGAATCGCCGCTCCGGTTTTCTCGGCGGCTTCAAAGACCGCGTCGATCCATTCGTGAGCGAGCAACGGTCGAGCGGCATCATGCACTGCGACGAAGTCCACATCCGCGCGCACCTGTGACAAGGCTCGCTCCACCGTGTCGGCCCGTTCGGTTCCTCCTTCAATCAGCGTCAGGTCCATGAAAGTGAGGTTCGACCGATACTTTTCTTTGAACCAATCAAGATCTTCTGGCGACAGCGCAACAATCCGTTGCACAACATCGTCGCGGTTCATGAACGGTTCCATTGCACGCAACCAAACGGCTCGCCCTTTGAGTTCCTGGAACGGTTTCTTGCCGGGTACTCCCAATCCCAGAACCGCTGCGGCACCACCACGAAACCGGCTGCTCTTCCCGGCTGCCGGAAGGATCACGGCAAATGTTGACATCGTTCGCCCCTGTTGTTGATCACGTCATTCGAGGCGGGTTGTCAGCGGTGCGCCCCGACTTGTCAATCAGTTCGGGATTCAATGCAGGTCAACCACACCGACGAGCTGCCGGTTCGATGATTTGGGATCGTCGCTGGGCGAGTGCCGAAGGGGTCGGTAGCCTACGCAGCCATGTCGCAGCCTGCCTCACAAATTGTGCAAGACCTTCAACGTTGGAGTCCCGGCGTGTTGGAAGGGACTCCGCAGCCGGTCGCTCAGTCGCCGACGTTGATCGAGGCGGAGTCTTACTGTCGGCAACTGGCGACGTCGCATTACGAAAATTTTCCGTTGATTGCTCGCTTGTTGCCTCGTGAATTGCGGCAGCCGTTCTTCAACGTTTATGCCTACTGCCGTTGGTCGGACGATTTGGGGGATGAGCTGGGCAATCGGCAGCTCTCGACGAGAGTGCTCGGTTGGTGGCGCGGCGAGTTGGCTCGTTGCTGGACGGGTGAGGAGATGACTCATCCGGTCTTTGTTGCGTTGCAACTGACCGCGAAACGATTCGTTCTGTCACGCGAGCCGTTTGATGATTTGCTCACCGCGTTCGAGCAAGATCAGGTCGTCACCGAGTATCAAACGTTTGAAGAACTCTTGGGATATTGCCGCAATAGCGCGAATCCGGTGGGCCGCATCGTGCTGCGATTGTGTGGCGCGGATGATGAGCAATCGGTCGCATTGTCGGATGCGGTTTGCACCGGCTTGCAACTCGCGAACTTCTGGCAAGATGTCGCTCGCGACGCAGACATCGGGCGGACTTATTTGCCGCTGGAGGACTGCGAACGGTTCGGTTATTCGCGACATGATTTGGCTCAGCGAATCACAAACGATGCGTTCTTGACGACGATGCGTTTTCAAGTCGATCGAGCGCGCGATTTGTTGTTGTCAGTGCGTGAACTCGCTCCGCGATTGAATGGCCGGCTGCAAGTGGCGATCGACTTGTTCGGTGAGGGAGGTTTGAAAATCTGCGACCGGATTGAGACGGTCGGTTTCCGCGTTTGGGAACAGCGACCGGTCGTCACGAAGTTAGATGCGATCGGGCTGCTCGTGAAATGTTTGAGCCGCGCGATGTTTCGTCCGTTTCTGAATCGAACCGCAGCACTTCCGATAGCCGAAGTCGGCAGACTTCGATCTGAACGCGATTGTTCAACTTCGCGAAAGGTCGTGGAATGAGTCGCACTCCGTTGGACGACTGCTTCGACCACTGCGAGCGGCTGACGAAGCGGACTGCTGGGAATTTTTATTACTCGTTCCTCGGTTTACCGACTCCGCAGTATCGAGCGATGTGCGCGTTGTACGCTTTCATGCGCGTGACCGACGATTGGGGGGATGAGCCCAATCAGACGATTGCTCAGCGACTCGCCGCTTTGGAAGCATGGCAACGCTCGCTCACTGACGCTCTGCACCCAGAATGGACGCCGCTCGAAATGACCGACTGGTCAAATGAGGCTCGGATGGTGTTGCCCGCGATGCGCGATGTCGCGATCCGCTTCGCGATTCCTCACGAGCATCTGTTTGCCGTCATCGACGGCGTGCGATCGGATTTAGACGCTGTCCCCGAACATGTTCGTAGGACGGGCACTCTTGCCCGTCGAGAGTCCAGCGACGGGCAAGAGTGCCCGTCCTACACAACAGAAATGACCTGTCGATTTCAAACATTCGAGCAGCTCACCGAATACTGCTATCTCGTTGCCGGCGCGGTTGGCTTGTGCTGCATTCACATTTGGGGATTTCACGGCCAAGAAGCCGTTCGTCGAGCCATCGACTGTGGCACTGCGTTTCAACTGACGAACATCCTCCGCGATGTCGGCGAGGACGTGGACGTGGGACGTATCTATCTTCCCGCCGAAGATCTCGCGCGTTTCGACGTGACGATCGAGAGCTTGAAGACCCACCGTTACGACGATCGCTTCCGATCGCTGATGGCCTTCGAGGCCGAACGTGCGAAAACGTTTTACACTTCCGCTGAGCAATTGCTGACAAGTTTGGAACCGCTCGGTCAGCCGATCATGAAAGCCATGCTTCAGCTTTACGGCGGCCTGTTGCGCGAAATCGAGCGACGCAAGTTCGACGTCTTCAGCCGCCACGTTTCGCTGCCGCGCTGGCGAAAATTCTGGATCGCGGCGGATGCGCTCATTCATCAAAAACTGCGACGAGGCTGATGGCGTCTGCGGATTAGCAGACAATCAATCGTTATGGTCGGTCTCTGTTTGGAATCCTTTTATCCGTGGTTCGGCTTTGCTATCTGCGGGAAGTCTCAAATTCAGAAACTTACCACGGATAGCAAAGCCGTACCGCAGATGAAGAACACAAACGCCAAACAGGAACATCGCGTTTAATCCTCAATGACGCTTCGGGCAATCGCCACACAGCGTTATGGCGTGAAGTTGCTGGTCGGGGTCAGCGACAAACAAAAGTGAGCGATCAGCGTCGCCGCGTTCTCCAGATCGTCGAGCGAAATCACTTCGACGGGGCTGTGCATGTAACGATTCGGGATCGTGACCAACCCGGTCGCGACTCCGCCGCGACTGATTTGCATGGCGTTGGAATCGTTGCTGGCCGCTCGCGCGAGGCCACCGATTTGCACGGGAATATTGTGTTGTTTCGCCAACGCTGTGAGTTGATCGAAAACCACCGGATTAACGTTTGGGCCGCGATACAAGACCGGTCCTTGACCGACTTTGATTTTCCCGTACTGGTTCTCGTCGATTGTCGGACAATCGGTCGCATGAGTCACATCGACGGCGATCCCCAACTGCGGATCGACGGAGTATGCACTCGTCTGAGCACCGCGCAGGCCGATCTCTTCTTGAACGGTCGAGACAGAGAACACGCCGGCCTGCGGCTTCCCTTCGGCGACAAGCTGCAATGCTCGCATGACAACCCACACACCCACTTTGTTATCCATGCCAGGCGCGGCTGCGAGATTGTTTCGCAGTTCTCTCATGCCGAGTTCAAACGTGACCGGGTCGCCGACTGCGACGAGTTCTTTCGCTTCGTCCGCGTTCTTCACGCCGATGTCGATCCACAGGTCTTTGATTTCTGGAACAGCCTTACGGTCCTCTGGCGTTTGCAGATGGATGGCCTTGCGAGCGATCACGCCACGAATCGGGCCGCACTTGGTCCACACGACCATGTTCTGGCCGATCAACTGTTGCACGTCCCAGCCGCCGATCGCAGCGACTCGCAGGTAACCGTCCTTGTCGATATTCACGATCAGCAATCCGATTTGATCGCAATGCCCGGCAAGCATGATGCGTGGTGTCCCCGTAGGATTCACCGCCGCGATCACGTTCCCATGCCAATCGGTCTGCGTTTGCATCGAGAACGGTTTGACGAAGTCGCGAACGACCTCTTGAGCCGGACGCTCATAACCAGACGGACTGGGGGCATTCAGTAATCGCTTCAGAAAAGTCTTTGAGTCAGCTTCCATCACGAGAGAATTTCCTTTGGGGCAGTTGCTTCTCTCCGTGTCCTCCGTGTTGAAAAATGAAAGCACAGAGGCACGGAGAGAACACGGAGAAGAAAAAGATTACGGAATGGCTTTGCTAGGACAACAGGATTCAGGGACACAAAGCACGATTGATGAGTGCGTGGTGTCGTAACAAAGAGGCACGAATCCACTCAAGGTGAGTTCTGTTTGGCAGGATTAGGCTCTGTCACGCAAATGCTTGAAGATTCGTAGGACGGGCACTCCTGCCCGTCCTACGGATTTGCGAGACATAGCCTAATACGAACCACGCCCGCATTCATGCCAAGATCGAGCGGATGACGTTGCCGTGGACGTCGGTCAGGCGAAAATCGCGGCTGGCGAAGCGGTACGTCAGGCGTTCGTGATCGAGTCCCAGCAAGTGCAAGATCGTGGCGTGCAGATCGTGCATGTCGCAAACGTCTTCGACCGCTTGCATACCGAGTTCATCGGTCGCACCGTGGGTTGTCCCACCTTTGATTCCGCCGCCGGCCATCCAGATCGTGAAACCTTCGGGGTGATGATCGCGGCCATCACGACCTGACGAGTGCGGAGTACGTCCGAACTCACCGGCCCACACAACGAGCGTCTCATCGAACAGGCCGCGCGCCTTGAGGTCTGTGATCAAACCGGCAATTGCTTGATCGGTGTCGAACGCATTCTTTTCGTGACCCGCTTTGAGATTACCGTGTTGGTCCCACGTTCCATTCGAGGCACCGGGCGGGCAAGTGATCTCGACGAACCGCACACCCGATTCGACCAGCCGTCGTGCTCGCAAACATTGAATGCCATACAGCCGCTTTGTCGGAACGGTCGCATCGAGGCCGTACAACTTTTGAGTTGCCTCTGTCTCGCGGCTGAGATCAAGAACATCTGGCACGAGTGACTGCATCCGAAAGGCCATCTCGTAATTTTTGATCGCCGATTCGACCGCATCGTCACCGCCGAGCGATCGTGAGAAAGCTTCGTTCTGACCGCGCAGCAGCGCGAGCTTCGCCTGCTGAATCCGCGAGTCTTTATCGGCCGGTTGAATGTTGTCGATCGGAGTGCCGTCCGCTTGCAGCAGCGTCGCTTGATGACTCGCCGGTAAGAAACCGTTGGAAAAAGTTTCCAAACCGCCGCACGGCACGACGCCAAAACTGAGCACCACAAAGCCGGGTAAGTTGTGACTCTCGCAGCCCAAGCCATACGTGACCCACGAACCCAAACTCGGCCGCCCCGCGTTGTTTGAGCCAGTGTGCAAGAACAACACGCCGGTCGAGTGAATGGGCAAGTCGGCCTTCATCGAACGCACGATGGCGATGTCATCGGCGCATGTTGCGATGTGCGGAAACAGGTCGCTGACCGGCATCCCGCAATCGCCGTGCTGACGAAAGGCCCACGGGCTTTTCAACCACTGCCGGTTTCCGTTCGCAGTCGGGTTCTTCGATTCCGTGAACGCCTTACCGTCGAGTTCCGCGAGCTTCGGCTTCGGATCAAACGAATCAACATGTGACACGCCGCCGTCCATGAAACAGAAGATGACGTTCTTCACCTGCGGTCGAAAATGCGGCGATGGCGCGTTCGCTATGGTTGAGTCGGCAGATCGCGCGACGTTGTCTGACATCAATCCCGACAGCGCGAGCAGACCGAATCCATTCGCGGTCGAGGCCAACATCTCACGTCGCGACATTGGTACGGATCGGCGTCCGGGACATCGACAGAAGTTTTCGGAGCCTGTTGTGGACATTGCGAACTCCCACTGGTCACTGTCGTGAAAAGTCGTTGGCAATCAAAAAAAACCGCCATAGGAATTTTTCATCCGCAGTTCGGTTTTGCTATCCGCAGGCAGTTGTTT
>JAYUFI010000145.1:0-6985 GCA_043738805.1 Planctomycetaceae bacterium
TGTCCGGTCCGGACAAGGGGAATTATGGTCGGGCTGGCGGGATTTGAACCCACGACCTCTTGCACCCCAAGCAAGCGCGCTAGCCAGGCTGCGCTACAGCCCGTAATGAAAACGATTCATACTTTTTTGATTGACATTAAGCCCTTCTATTTTTCACGTTGCCGCAAAGTGGAGTGTGTTATCGCGAGGGCTCGGTGTAATTACAAGCGCGAGATGGATTACGAGGCACGACGGGGTCTGCATCTCGAAAGTCGGTGGAAATTAATGGGAAAATAATGCGGGTCGCGCGGTCGTGACTCAAATCGGTAGGTCTTTTCCCAGGAGGGGGATCATGGATGAGTTGAAATTGACGGCGGAACAGAAGCGGGAGCGGCTCAGATTGTGGGTGTGTTGCGGGCGGAGTAGGGCGGTGGAGGTGAAGCGGATCGCGCGGTTGCTGGCGTCGAAGCCGAATCGGCAATTGCTCGGCGAGACGGAATTTCAAATTCGGGATGCCGTGAGGTGGTGCCGCTGACCAGCGTGGTGGAGTCCTGTTGACCGAACCGGAGGCGCTGGATCAGACGTCCCGCACCGCCGCCTCACTCAAAGCGCACCGCTTGTTAACCAACCACGTCCGCAACAACCAGCATCACATGGACGTCCCGACCAACATCGCCAACGGTTGGGAAATTGGTTCGTGAGAAATCGAATCCGCCTGCAAAAACGCCATCAATCACCGCTTGGGAGACCTCGGTCTGCGCTGGCATCTCTCCGGCACGACCTCGTGCGAGAACTCCTTGAACAACACTTCGATCAGGAGTCTCAGGGGAGAGAGCCAGAGAATCAGCCCAGCTCCAACTCATCCGGAAATGCGATTCTAGCCACTGCCGCTGCTTCCCAATTCAATCCGGTCCCCTTCACGCAGAGCGTGCAGTGATCGAACTCGCTGACCATTGACCAAAAGTTTCTGCAAATAATATGTTCTCAAGTGCATGCCCCGCGCGAGTACGAATCAACCGCTCTTGAGCACGACGCAACCGTTGGCGGGCGATCTCCGGTTTATTCTGTTCGATGTGCTATCGAGACTCAGCCAGATAACGCTCGAACCGCTCCGGCCTTGGCATCAGCTCCTGCTGGATGAGTTCCGTCTCGTCGGAATCGACCTGAGCGGCGATCTCTGCCGCCGTCTTGAGCCGTCCTCGATTGGCCGATCTTTCTGCCTCAATAAGCTGACGCGCTTGCCAGACAAGTTTCACTTTGAGCCGCTGATTTTTCTGAGCAATGCGGTCCTGAAATACCCGACCATCGCCAGGCAATTCGACACAGCGGCCGGCGAGTTCAATGGACAGGCCAACTCCCAATGACCATGACCCCATCGCGTTTGATGTTGAACTGATGCTGTTGACACCCCTCACTTGCGATGTTGACTGACATGAGATGGAATTGTGATGACCATCTTGATGTTGCAATTCAGCACGTGATCGTGGAGGGGCATGATGACTGTTGGCATTCGGCTTGTTTTCTTGGTCTCGTTGATTTCGTTGTGGCTGGTACGGGGGCGTTCGTTGGCTGACGACGTCCGGTTGCAGCGAGTGATTTCGCATGAGGACGCGAAGTTTGACACCGCTCGCAGTCGCATGACGATCGGTCGTGACGGGCGACTGTATTTCGCCGCGAGCGAGTATCTGTTGCGAATGGAACGAGACGGCTCGAAGCGGGCGGGGACGCGGATGACGGCGGCGATGTCGCGTGGGACAGCGAATGCTGACGGTGTGATCGGGACGGGGCACGGGCATTTCACTCATGCGGTCAAAGTCTGGCGACCGGACTTCTCGTGGATCGGAGAAGTCTCGGATTTCCTCAACAATGACGACGTGCAGTATTGGTCGCCGTGCGATTTGCAGGCGGGGACGAGCGGCGATTTCTTTGGATACGACTCGAACCGAAACCGGATTGTGCGTGTCTCGCCGCAGGGGAAGTTGGTCGCGGCTTACGCGCTGGAAGCGGCGGGACTGAACACGGTGACGAAGCTCGCGCGGTTCCGAGTTTGGGAGCCGGGAGAGCGATTCTATGTTCGCTTCGAGAAGACGCTGACGTGTGTTGGATTCGATGGTCGCTTGCTGTGGGCAGCGACGTTGGGGGCGGACGGGAATCCGTGGGACGGCTGGCGTGATGTCTTTGATGTCGATGATGAGGGCCGCGTGTTTGTGCTGACTCACGATGCGAGCTTGGTGAAGGTCTTCGATAAAGAGGGCAAAGCGGCCGGTGAGGTGAAGCTGACTGTTGGGGATCGGAAGGGGCGACTGGCCGACCTCGCGATTTGGCAGGATGAGCTGTTCGTCAAACGCGAGGACTCAGCGGAACTGTGTGCGGTTTACGATCGGGTGAGCGGTGCGTTCAAGCGTGCGTTGAGTGCGAATACGGAAACGTTACGAGCGACTTTGCCGAGCGTGGTTTGGACGGCGGGGGCGGCAGTGCCGATTGCGATTGAGCGTGAGGAAATCTCAAATCAAAAAACAGAACCCACTCTCGGCGAGAGCGGGCTACGCTTGCGCGTCTGGCTGAGACCGTACAACACGCCGGACTTTGTGGAACTGCCGCTGGTGGATGCGCGAGTGACGGTCCCGACGGAGGCGAGCGGGTTGTATCAGCTTCGCATCAGCCCCGACGTTCGCGGGGCGGCGAGCGAGTATCAGCTCGACGCGGTGGTCGAGGTGCGCGTACCGAATGCGAAAGGAAGCGTGTCGATCTTCACGCCGCTGAATCGGCTGTATTACGGAAACGGAGAAGCGGTCTCGGTCAGTGTGGTGACGCGGTCGCCGTACCCCGACGAGACTCCGCGTCAGTGGCGTGTGCTGCTGCGACCTGTTGATGTCACAGGACGAAGCGGGCCGCCGAAGAATTCGCCGGAACCGTTTCAAGAGCCGGTGTCCGGTCCCGCGTCGGTTCAGCGACCGCTGTTCGGTCACGACGTGCTGGTGACGTTGGACCGGCCCAGCAGCTTCGAGATTCCCGACCGCGTCACGCGATCCCTTGCGCCGGGACGTTACCTGCTGACGGTTGACGCACCCGGATTCACCGTCGCTCCGCAGTACCTCGTCTTCGGTGAGGGAATTGAAACGCCGCCGAAATTCAACCTTGTGCAATACGGTGACTACAACGCTTCGTTTCCCTTCAGTGCGAGTGGAAAGCCGTCGCCGTTGGATGCGCCGGAGTTGGTTGCCGATCATCTTCGCGCGGCGCGCCGGCTGAATCTGAATCTGTTTGCCGATCGCATCGGTTTGGCGGGCGCGGGAGTCAAGCAGCACGTGACGGAGAAAGCGCCGACCGACGAACTCTTCGAGCGGTTGAAGGCCGATCCGCTGTCAGTTTCGCCGGAGAAGGCGCGGGTCGAGAACACGTTGCAGCAGACGGTTGCCGCGAGGGGCGCGTTCGGGCAGGAACAGCGGGGCATCTTCTTGATGATGGACGCGGGGCTGCCGCTCGGTACCGGCTTTGACGGGCGGGCTCCCGAACAACGGGAGAAAGATCTGCGTGAGGTCAATGAGGCATTGCGTCCGTACCCGGCGTTTCGCGGATGGAGTTGGGCGGCGAATTGGTGGCTCGGCAAAACGGGCGAGGCGGCGGCGAAAGACGACGAGCAAAAGAAAGCGTTTCAAGCAGCGATGAAAACGGCTAAGGACTCCGGTGGATGGTCGCCGGTGTTGGATGAAGTGAGCGACGAAGTCTTTTCACAAGCGGTCAACGCCGAGCAATCGTTGCGGCACGCTCAAGTCAAAGTGGCTCCCGACAAGATTCTGCTGAGCACAATGACCGGGCCGTATCGAGCGGTCTTCACACATCCGCCGACGATCTTTCGGAACGCGGACGAGGTCGATCTGCATTATCAAATGGAACAGATTCAGCCGCCGAGTTGGACGGCTCACGCGGTCGATTTCTTGAAGCGGCCGGGGAAGCGGGCGTGGGGACATCCGGAAATCTGGAACGACGACGGGACCGGCGGGATGTTGTTGCCGACGCTGTTGCCGATGGCCTTGCGCGGTGCGGAGGGGGTCGGTTGGAGCGGACGTCCGCACGACGGGACGCCGCTGGAAAACGATTCGCGGGCCGGTGGGCCGGGACTGCTGACGATGCTGCGGTCGCTCAATGAGTTGCTCACGATTTATGGTCCGTGGCAAAACACGTTGGAGAATCGAGACCGCGTGGCGATCGTCGTGTCGACGCGGATGCAGCGGATCAGCGGCTGGCACAGTCATCTCGGCAGCGAATATCACGAGCAACTCTTCGAGGCATACAACGCTTGCTTGTACGCGCACCGGCCGGCGAAGTTTGTGTTCGTGGAAGATCTCAAGCTCGACACGTTCAAGGAGACGCAAGCGGTGTTGATCGTCGGGCAGAATGTTGAGTTGGACCCGCCGCTCGTCGCCGCGTTGACGGATCTCAAGAAGACCTCGCCCGCGACGAAGCTGTACTTCGACGGGACGTGCCGCGAGGAGTTGGTCAAAGACGCGCTGCCGCACGCCGAACCGCTGGGGCTCACGTTCGACAAGCTCAACAAGTACGAGGAAGAACTGGCTCAGGACGATTCGCTGTACGCTCGGCTGCCCCGTTGGTTCTTCGATCATGCGATGGAACTGAAGCAGATTTTGGCGGATGTCACGCCGGTGGCGGAATGCAATCAGCCGGAGGTGTTGTTGTTCGAGCGATTCAGCGGCGACGCGCGATTCGTGTGGGTGCTCAACAACACGGCGATGCTCGAATCGAATCCGGGGCAAGCCTGGCGGAGCAGCTTGATGATGAGTCAGCGGGCGGCGGTGGTCGCGAAGCTCGACTTCAAAGCGGGGAACGATTTCGTCTACGACATGTTCGCCTTCCGCAAGCCGCGATCGCCTGTCGATGCGAGTGCCAGTCAGTTCGGTGAGCCGGTTGACACTGCGTGGCCTTTTCTGGCCGATCTGCGATCGAGTCCCGTTCGCTTGTATGCGATCCTGCCGGCGAAGCCACATCGGATGAAGCTCAAAGGCCCGACCGGCAACGTGCCGCGCGGCGGGGACTTGGAATGGTCTGCCGAAATCGTCGATGCCGACGGGAAGCCGATCAACGCGAACATCCCCTTCTGGTTGAGCGTTTGGAGTCAGGATCGACGTCTGTTGACAGAGCGGTACGAGCACACGCGCGGCCGTGACGGCGCGAGCGGTCGGATCATCGTTCCCAAAGGGAGCGGCATCGACAAAATCACGATGCACTCCGCCGAACTCCTGACGCCGTTCTTTGGCTTATCGACGACCCGGCGCATTGAGCCGACGTTGCCGAACACCAATGTCTCGGCTGCCGAATTCCGCTTTGGTCCGCACTTCAAAGAGATCGCGATTTCGGCGGATGGTCGCACGGGAATCCTCAATGCCTTCAACTGGCATGAAAACCTGTTTGCCTTCGATCTCGAAAACGGCGACGGCCGCTGGCAACAGCGACTCGGAGATCACTTCACCTTTTCACCGCAGGCAGCGGGCGGTGGCTTCGTTGTGCAAGGTTTCGACAAGCAGACTCCGGAGGGCTATCACCTGTATCTACTCAACCAAAAGGGAGAAGCGGCTCGGCGGTTCGCGCTGTTCGGTTTGCCCAAGCGAGCGACGAGTTGGGCGAACGGTTCGCACCTCCTCGATCGCGGCATCAACAGCTTCGCGACCGCTCCGGATGTTTCTTGGGTTGCGGCGGCGGGTGACTTGGGCTTCGCGGTTTGGTCGCGCGAAGGGGAGTTGAAGTGGAGCGTACGGAATTCAGAGTTCAAATCTGAATTCTCAAATCTTCGCCCCCGACGTCACCTCTTCGTTCCCGACGCGAATACGCTGATGACTGCGACCGGCACGATCCTGACTGCTCACGCGGCGATCGACGGACAGCGACTTTGGATGCTCGATGTCGCTCCGACTGGCAACATCACCGGTGGGCAACTGAGTACCGATGGCAAGACGCTCGTGTTGAAAACCGACACCGACGGTGGGCGAATTGTCATCGTTCGCGACCACAAAATCATCGGCACGATCTTCACTCCCGCCGACGTCGCACTGCCAACACCCGATGGCCGATTTGTCGTTGTGACACACGAGCGGCAATTGCAGTGGTACACCGCCGCCGGACAACTTGTTTGGCAATTCACCGGTGACGAGTTCTTGCGGAACCCGACAATCTCCGCCGACGGAACACGCATCGCCGTCAGCAGCGAAATGGGAATACTGACGACACTCAATGACAACGGTGACGTGTTGGCCGAACGTGATTTGCAGGCGCTCACAGCCCTCAAGTTCACGAAGGATGGCGATCTGTTGGCGGCCACTTGGACTGGCGACACGTTTCGGTTTACTGAGCGGCTCGTCCCCAAGTGGCATCGGCACCTCGTTCCCTTCGGCGTCCGTTTGCGTCCTGCTGGTGAGCCCCCAAAGCCGGGCCAACGAGACATTCAATTTCAAGACGGGCCGATCCCCGACAATCGCATTTGGATGGGCTGGCCGATGACGAAAGTGGTCCCGACCACGCGCATGATCGGCTGGGGCAACTCGGCTCCGGATGTCGCACCGCTCACGCCCAACTTGCTGACCGAGACGCAAGCGTTGATTCATGCGACGAGCGCCCCGACGACTTTCGGCGACCCGCGTAATTGGAAACAGCCGATCGAAATGCTCACCGACGGCAAGCCCGATGCCCCGCCGCGACCGTGGCTCACGTGGAGCGACATCAACTACATCGACTCCGGCTGGCGACAGAAGCTGACGCTGGTTGTCGACACGTTTCGCGAACAACTGCGCGTGACTGGCGTGACGATCGTCGAAGATGCGGCGCATCCGGAATCGTGGCTCCGCGACGTCCGGCTGCAATGGTGGGATGCGGCGAGCGAATCGTGGCGCGACGGCCCGTATCTCACGTGGGATGCCGGCGCAAAAACCAACACGCTCGACGTGGCCACGAATGCCGAGTTCACGCCGGACCTGAAAGAAGATCCCGCGGAAGA
>JAYUFI010000146.1:0-2647 GCA_043738805.1 Planctomycetaceae bacterium
GACGATGTGCTCAATGGCGAAGCGGGAACCGATTGCCATGTCGAGTCGATCACCGGCAGTGTGAAGATCACCAACACCAAGCTGATTGGTGGTGGCATCGGTTCTGACGTGCTCGTCAGCTTGGAATGCGTGGATCTCTCTGGTGACTCCGGGGACAACGTGCTCGACGCGTCGCAATACACGCTGGGTTCGGTCGCGCTGCACGGAATGAATGGAAACGACACGCTGCTGGGTGGATCGCACGATGATACGCTCGATGGTGGCAACGGCATTGATCAGGTCAAACAGACTTCCTCGCAAACTCAAACGTTGACCGGCACGCTGCTCACCGGAAACGGCTCGGATACGCTCACGTCGATTGAACGAGCGAATCTCACTGCGGTGTCGGCGTTAGGCAATACGGTCGATGCGAGTGCCTTCAATGGGCGCGTGACACTGACCGGCGGAAATGGTCCCGACACCTTGTTTTCCAGTATCCAGGGTGGCGTGATCGATGGTGGTACCGGCAAAGACACGATCGTTGGCGGTATTGGGCCCGATAGTATCAACGGTGGTACGGGGAACGATTCGATCATGGGCGGTGATGGGCTCGACACCATTTACGGCGGTACGGGCAACGACACCATTGACGGTGGTGTCGGCGCTGACGTGATCTATGGCGGCGATGGTCGCGACAAGATCTTCGGCGGCGAAGGGAATGACACCATTGATGGCGGTGCCGACGATGACACCATCAGTGGCGGCGATGGAAACGATTCGATCACCGGAGGAATTGGCAACGACGTGATCTCTGGCGGTAACGGCTTCGATTTCATCGACGGCCAAGGTGGCAACGACACGCTGCTGGGGGATGCGGGCAACGATACGTTACGCGGTGGCAAAGGTCGCGATGTCTGCCTTGGTGGAGTGGGCGACGACAACGTCGATGGCGGAGCTGATCGTGACATCGTTTCTGGCGGACCTGGCCCTGGACATGACGTGGTGACAGCCCTCGGCGAAATTGATGATGCCTTCACGTTCGACTTCGGTGCGTTGTTGGTCTGAAACGCTCCACAAAGACCATCGCATCGTTGCGTGGCGGCGATTGAAAGTCTGTTTGATTTCCCGCCGTCGGTCACATCACCGGAACTTTTCGGAAGACACGTCCGTCGAACCGCGACCTTGGGGAATGCGCCGTTCGGGCGGCAGCTAAACTATTTGGCTGTCGCCCGAACGCGGCGGTGAATTCTCCTTTTCGTTCGTCGCTAGGATGCATCATGCGTTGGTCCGCTCTTTGGGTTTGCGGGTGTCTGGTCGTCGTCATTCTGAGTGTGTGGGCGACAGGAGCGGATCAAAAACCACCGAGCGCGAGCGAGACGCGGAAGACCATGATCGCGGGCAATTTCAAAGAGGCGTTCGAGAGCTTTCGCAAGCTGTGCCTCGATCCGAACTCCGCATCGCGAGAGCTGCCGGATGTGCTCAACGACGGGATTCAATGCTTACAGCGTCTTGGCCGAGTCGATGAGATCGACGACTTC
Organism: Planctomycetaceae bacterium; assembly: GCA_043738805.1. Classification (GTDB taxonomy): domain Bacteria; phylum Planctomycetota; class Planctomycetia; order Planctomycetales; family Planctomycetaceae; genus SXKJ01. The sequence continues at coordinate 1,518 of JAYUFI010000146.1, forward strand.
CGTGAGAAGGTCGTTGAGGTTCACCGGACGAATTGGCGGCTGTTGCAAGCGGCCGCGCAGTCGTATCTGCACATCGAACACAACGGCGTGATCATCGCCGGGAAGTTTCAGCGAGGCAGTCAACGCGGCGGCGACGGGCGACAAGCTCATGCCGCTGAACGTGATCGAGTGCGAGCCTTGCAACTGCTGACTCAAGCGTTGCCGCTCGCGTTGAAAGATGACAACAAAGCGGACGCGGCGGAGTTTCATTGGCAGTTCGCTCAGGTGCTGTTGATGGGCAATGGACAGTCGCAAGCGTGGAAGCTGCAATTATTGACGGACCTCGCGACGTTGCCCGATTACGAAGAGGGCTACTTTTGGTGGCGTGGTCAACAGGCTCAAGGTGCTCCAGTCGATGTGGACGGGAATCCGATTTATCACGCGGTCCCGAAGAGTTACGCCGATTCAAAATCCGATGGCGAACGCTGGCGTTGGATGCTGGCTCAGACGATGGAGTTAAACGCCGATCGGCGCGACGAAGTGTTGTTCTCGTTCGCGCAGTTTCTCAGCGGCCAGTTCGGTGTCGAGACGATGGCTCAATATGGCTGGTTCGGTCGGTTTGCCGATGACAGTCTGAACGACGATGGAGCAAATAAAGAGGGTGAGAAGAAGTCCGGGACGTTCGCGCTGCACACGCTGAACGATGACGAAACAATCGCTCGATTGGCGACTGGCGTGAAGCGGTTCAAGTTGCCTGACGAGTTCAACTTCTTTCGCATCTGGCAGCAGCTTGCCGAACGGAAGTCGATTTGGAGCAATAACGCGAGCGACCAGATTGCTCACTTCTATGAGAATCGTCGGCAGTATCCGAAAGCGGTCGAAGCGTGGAAGCGGGGCCTCGCCGACTTTGGGCCGGGGCACGAAACGGGACATGGTCTGCACCGCCAAGTCGCGATCAATCAGCTCGTCCAAAATTGGGGACGCTTTGAAGGCTCATCCACGCAACCGGCTGGCAAAGGGGCGACGTTTGATTTTCGATTTCGCAACGGCCAACAAGTCAGCTTTACCGCGCACGAATTGAAGATCAACAAGCTGCTCGACGACGTGAAGGCTTATCTCAAGAAGAGCCCACCGCAGTTGGATTGGCAGCA
>JAYUFI010000147.1:0-6982 GCA_043738805.1 Planctomycetaceae bacterium
GAACTGTGGCAGCTTGCGTAAGCGATGAATGCCGACAAACCGTTCCAGTAACCAACGTGTTGCGGGATTGTTGAGCCCCCAATTGACGAGCCAACTGAACGAGCAGCCGATCGCCCCGAAGGAGTGGCCTCGCGACAGAATCCAGTTGGCTCGATCGAGTCCATGTTCGGCAACGTGAGCGGCCTTCGCTTCAATCATCAACTGCGAGACGTTGACGTTCGAGGGACATTCCAGCTCGCACTGCTTGCAGTTGAAACAGAGGTCCGCGATGTGTTTCATCGCCGCCGACGAGAAATCCTGAGCCGACACATTTCCGAGAATGAAGTTGCGGACGATGTTGGCCTTCGATCGTGGCGACGCTTCTTCCGTCGGCTGCACATGAAAGAACGGGCACATCCGCAAGTCGGGCGAATGGGAACGACACATGCCGCAGCCGTTGCACGCCGCCGATTCCGTCAGCACCTCGTCCGCGGTCCATTTCAATTGAAGTTCGACAACCGGAGGCGGCGCGGGCAAGTAGCTTGGCTCTCCAGAGCCGAGTGGTTTTGCATCGGGCGCTCGGCTCTGGAGAGCCGAACTACTCGAATGCGGCCGCAGGTTCTTCACGGTCAAATGCGGATCGTCGCTGATGATCTTGCCGGGATTCATCAAACGTTGCGGGTCGAAAATGTCTTTGACTTGTTGAAAGACGCGATACAGCGATCCGTACTGAGACCGCAGAAAACTTGTGCGAGAGAGTCCGTCGCCGTGCTCGCCGGTGATCGTACCGCCGAACTCAAAGACTACTTGATACAAATCGCGAGCCAGCGATTCGATGCGAGCGGCGTCGGCCGGCGTCGGCATCGGAATGAATGGCCGGAAATGCAACTGTCCGGCCGCTGCGTGCGAGTACAACGTCGAGATCACTTCGTGCTTCTGGAACACTTTTTGAGCACGGATCAAAAACTCGCGCAACGATTCCGGCGGGATCGCAATGGCTTCGACAAATGGCTGTGGCCGAGCGGTCCCTTTCACTCGATGCAGATGATGCACGACCTTTCGCGGCAGCGACCACAAGAATTCCGCGCCGTCGTAGTCGTATTTTTCCGACGCCGCGATGCCTCCGAACTTCTTTGCAGTTTCGATGGCAAAGCGTGTGCGGTCGCGAGCCTGTGTTTCGCTGAAGCCCATTTGCTCGACGATCAACGCCGCCTCAGCCGTTTGCGGGATCAGCGACTCGAAACGATTGTCCGCCTCGCGTGCGAGCGTCAGCAACCGGCGGTCGAGCAAATCACACGCGCTGGGAAGTTGCTCGGTCAGCGTTTGCACCGCTTCGATGGCCGCGTCCATGCTCGCGAACAGCAGCAACACGATCCCGCGACACGTCGGCAGCGGAGACGTGTGCAACGTCGCCGAGGTGAAGAGCCCCAGCGTTCCTTCCGAACCGACCAGCAACCGCGCCACATTCACGTGCGTCCGAGACAGCAAGTTTCGCAGGTGATATCCAGAACAATTTCGGGGGATCGCTGGTTGCCGCTGCCGAATTAGTGCTTCATTTTCCGAAAGGACTCGAGCCAATCGAGTGACGATGCCGCGCTGAGCTTGCGCGTCGAGAACCTCGCGACTGGTTGGCTCGACAGCACCGATCAAGTTTGCGGCGAGTGCCGTCACGCTGTCGCTGACGCTATTGAGATTAAGCAGACTGCTGGCGGGCCGCTCGCTTTCTTTCGTCGGAGCCGGGGCATCAAGCGGTTCGTTACCGAACTCGACACAAGCCCCGCCGGGTAAGACGACCTCGATCGTTCGAACGTGATCGCGCATCGAACCGATCCGCATCGACCGCGATCCCGCCGCATCAGTCGCCAGCATCCCGCCGATCGTGGTGACTGCGGGGTTCGACGGATCGGGAGGGAAATATCGACCGTGTGCTCGCAAGACGCGGTTCAAATCATCGAGCACAACGCCAGTTTGCACACGCACCGTGTCTGGGCCGATCCGTTCAATATTTCGCAAGTATCGCGAGCAATCGACGATCAGACCGGTTCCGAGTGCTCCGCCGGTGACGCTCGATCCTGAACCGCGCGGGATGAGCGGGATCTTCATCTCAGCCGCATACTTCGCGAGCGCAACAACATCGTCCCGGTGCTTCGGAAACGCGACTCCTAGCGGCTGGATCTGATACCAACTGGCATCGGTGGCAAACATCGCGAGCGTCAGCGCATCGCAGGCGATCTCGCCCGCGAACACTCCCGACAAGTCCTCGACGATGCGCTGCCGTTGGTCGTCCAAGTGGTTGTCTCCGGGCTACTGGTTGCGACCTCTTGTTGTTGGCGGGAAGCTCATGGGAAGAATGGGAATGATGGGATCAGCACGCCTTCAGAAACACACCATTCCCTTGATTCCCATCAATCTCATCGGCCCCGCCCTCAGTGACGACACGCGCACTGCCTTACTTTGCGCCGCGCTGGGCTTCTTCCAGCCGAATCGCCTCTTGCCGATAACGCTCGTGCGTTTCCAGATTGAACCGCTCATGCCGTCCATCCAGCGGCGCATGACGATGTCGCGTCTGACAGCGATAACACACCAGCACGTCACGCATCAGAGTGTAGAGCACCCCATCAATCAACGCGAACACAAGCAACACGCCAATCGCCTTCGCCGGTTCCATGAACCACCAAAAGATCGTGCTCAACAACGCCCCCGTCGCGACCATCAACACCCCGACCCGCTGCGGAAAATCCTTCTGCCGCCAAATGTCTCCGCAACCGCAAACCACACAAGTTGTCGGCTCTTGGTTCGAACGATTCTCCGCCGACACCGGCCGACGCCATGTGCATGACGAGCAATGCAACTCCGCCGTTTCTGAAACGACGTCAGCAACGTTGTGACCACCGCAGGTTGGACAGGCAAAGACGATCTGCATGAGAAGCTCAGGGGACTGGTTTGAAATCACAACACACTCACAACGGCAGCTTCGTTTCTTGCAACAACAACGCCGCCGTCATGTCGCCGATGAACGCCAAGATGACTCCGACAAACAACACGCCGGTCGCCGCTTGCGTGTTGCGATACTTCAAGATTCGCCACACCATCAGGCTCACGGTGATCGGCCCGATGACTCCGGCTAACCAACGCAAGAAGAGCCATGCGAGCGGGACGGACATGAATTCGGGAAGCTCCGAGCCGACTTTGGCCGCGCTCAGTTTTTCCGCCCAAAGAAAAAGAACGGCGACGGTCGAGGCAATCAGACGGCTCAGCCCGGCGATGCCGAGAGACAAATTCACTCTCTTCAACGGTTCAATCGACATGGTTGGCGTCGTCAGATACCAGTGCCCCAATAACATCCCAACCATTGTGCAACCCAATACGGCCGATCCGATGACGTTGGAAATCGGTATCAGCCATTTCGCCCAAGGCCACACAATCGGCGACCAAGCTGAGGGAGGCATTGTCAGCACCACGAGTCCCATCGACATCGCGAGTACCACCATGCCAATTCGCTCGCCACCCTTCCGGCGTTCGAGTGTCCAGAATGCTGAGCCAAGAAAGCCAGCGAATGCCACGCCCCCAGACAAAATCGCCGCCGCCTGCTGTGACAAAAGGTCTGAGTCGAAACCCAACGAGAAGAACGTCATCGTTCCGAGCACGCCCAAACCCATGACCACCAACATCTGAATCCGGAAGAATCCAGACGTCACTTGCTTGCGCGGCATCAGCGCCCACATCAGGCTCATTCCGCAGATCAGACGCCAAGCAAACTGAGCAATCATGGTGCGCTGTTACTTTCGATTGATCAGCGACATGACTTCAGCGCGGCTCGACTGATTTGTCAGGAAAAGGCCCCGAACCGCACTCGTGATTGTCGTGCTGCCCGGTTTGCGGACGCCTCGGATTGTCATGCAGGAATGTTCGGCTTCAAGGACCACGACAACCCCTTTCGCGTCCAATTCGCTAGCCATCAAGTCGGCGATCGTGTGTGTCATCCGCTCTTGAACCTGCGGGCGCTTGGAAACTTCTTCGACGACGCGCGCCAGTTTGCTCAGCCCGGCGATTTTGCGGTTCGGCAAGTAACCAACGTGAGCCTTGCCAATGAACGGCAACAGGTGATGCTCGCAAACGCTGTTGAAGGCGATGTCACGCACCAAAACCAATTCGTCGTAGTCTTCGGCAAACACTTTTTTCAGATGTCGAGCCGGATCGGAATGCAGTCCGGAAAAGAGTTCCGCATACATCCGCGCGACTCGGCTGGGAGTTTCGAGCAGCCCTTCGCGATCAGGATCTTCACCGACTGCCGCGAGAATTTCGCGAACCGCTCGCTCAATACGCGGAAGATCGACAGAGAAAGTTGTTTCAGGTTGATCGCTCACGTGGCCGTCGCTTCTTCGATCAAGAGAGTTCAAAAAAATAGACTTCAGAAACAGAACGCCGCCGGACGGGCTTCCGTTCCGACGGCGAATCGCATCACGGGCGGGATTGTAGGCAGACGAGCGGCGATTTGGAAAAGAAGTGTCGCCGCACAATTTTTCAGCGTTGATCGCCAACAGCATTGTTATCGCCGAAGGCGATGTTTTCTGACAACATTGTGGTGCGACATTCCACGTCGTAGCTCACGACGCGGAGCGTCGTGCCACATTTTGCGGTTTCGCCGCCTCAGTCGGTCGCGACACCGCTCGCTTTCAGCACTGTTTCTTGGACCGCGAGATCGTGTTGATACGAGAAGTCCGGTTCCTTTTCGTTGCGGACGATCTTCGCGAGATCGGCCGCATCGCCGACGTAACGTGGATAACTTCCGAAGCGGACCTCTTGATAGCCCTTGCCGTGTTTGCCGCGCGGTTGATTCAGCGTGAAGCGCACGGAAGGAGCATCGAGCGGTTGAATATGAAACGTCCCTTCGCTGCCGCAGACGACGAAGTGCCGACGATCGCCGCCATCAATTTCCACGGCACTCGATTTGACGCTCGCGATCGCGCGTGGGTATTCGAACACGGCCAGCATGTTGTCGAGCAACTTGTCCTCTTGCGGCCCGGCTTTGCGAGCGAAGGACTTCACGGAATCCGGTTTGCCTAGCACGCTGACGACCAAGTCAATCACATGGCAACCGAGTTCAAACAGGATGCCGCCGGAGAACTCCGCGAGTTCGCGACGATCATTGTTCGGCACGACTTTGCTCATGACGGTATGAACTTCAAACGGCTCGCCAAGCCAGCCGTTCTTCAAGAACTCCCGCAGCATCACGACAGCCGGGCTGTAGCGAAACATGTAGCCCATCTGGACCACGAGGTGCTTGCGAGCCGCCTCATCCAGAATCTTTTTGAAGTGCGGCAACGACGCACCTGCCGGCTTATCGAGATGAATGTGTTTGCCCGCCGCGATGCAGGTCTCGGCCGTGCGGAGCAGGTCGCGCACGTGAGTTTCCACGCCGACCACTTGCAGACCCGGCGTGTTGAGCAATTGCTCTTGAGTCATGAACGGCAGGTCGCGATAGAGCGGATCGTTCTCAGCACGCCGACGCAGTTTGGGATCAGCCTCAACAACGCCAACGACCTCCCAATCGGGCGATTGTCGATACACGGCAATCTTGTTGGCATGAGCATGACCGACGCCAACTTGTCCGTATTTGAGCTTCATGGATGCGTCCGAAAAATTTGCATTCAACGCGGGAGACCAACTCTCGCAGCGTCAAGCGTCGTAGTACATCGTGAATTCAAACGGATGCGGCCGCTGACGGAGAGCGTCAACCTCTTGGGTGGTCTTGTACCAAATCCAGGTGTCGATGACGTCTTCGGTGAAGACGTCGCCACGCAGCAAGAACTCGTGATCGCGACGAAGTGCGGCGAGGGATTCATCCAGCGAGCTGGGAACCTTCGGCACGGACTTCAGTTCTTCCGGTTCGAGGTCATACAAATCTTTGTCGAACGGCGGGCCGGGATGCGTGCGGTTTTGGATGCCGTCGATCGCGGCCATCAACACGGCGGACATCGCCAAGTAACCGTTGCACGACGCATCTGGAATGCGGAACTCGATCCGCTTGCTCTCTTGGTTCGGGCTATGCACCGGGATGCGGATCGCTGCCGAGCGATTGCGGTAGCTGTAAGCCAGATTGATCGGAGCCTCGAAGCCGGGAACGAGCCGCTTGTAGCTGTTGGTCGTCGGACAGCAGAAGGCCATGAGCGCGGGAGCGTGTTTCAAGATGCCCCCCATCGCGTGCATCGCCAGATCGCTCAGGCCGCCGTATCCAGAGCCAGCGAACAACGATTGCCCCTGCTTCCACAGCGAGAAGTGCAGGTGCATTCCCGAGCCGTTGTCGTTGAAGAGCGGCTTGGGCATGAACGTCGCCGTCTTGCCGTGACGAGCGGCGACGTTCTTCACGACGTACTTGTAGAGCAACAGGTTGTCGGCGGTGCGAAGGAGCGGCGCGTATTTCATATCGACTTCGCACTGCCCGCCCGTCGCGACTTCGTGGTGCTGACCTTCGACCTCAACGCCGCACTCCATCAGCTTGAGCATGATCTCGGTGCGCAAGTCTTGCAGCGTGTCCGCTGGCGGGGTTGGGAAGTAACCTTCTTTGTGGCGAATGTGATAACCGGCGTTCGGCGTCTTCGCGCCGCGACCGCGGTTCCATTGCCCCTCAATGCTGTCGACGTGGTAGTAGGCTTCGTGTTCGTTCTGGTCGAAGCGGACATCGTCGAAGACAAAGAACTCCGCTTCGGGGCCGAAGTTCGCAATGTCGGCGATCCCCGTTTGCAACATGTAGTTGGTCGCCTTGCGTGCGACGTTGCGCGGGTCGCGCGGATAATCCTGCCGCGTGATCGGATCGAGGATGTTGCAGGTCATCGCCAGCGTGTGGCTGAGAAACGGATCGACGATCGCGGTACTCGGTTCCGGAACGACGAGCATGTCGCTCTCATTGATCGCCTGCCAGCCGCGCAGCGAGGAACCGTCAAAACCGAATCCGTCCTCGAAGCTCTTTTCCTTCAGCGTCTTGGCCGGGATCGTGAAGTGC
>JAYUFI010000148.1:0-2642 GCA_043738805.1 Planctomycetaceae bacterium
TACCACGGAGATGACGGAGAGCACGGAGCGAGCAAGTGATTTTCCAAAGGCATTCTTCAGTCTCTTTAGGAATCAATTGATGTCTCAGCGTGTGATGGAACTCGGTGGGTTGACGTGTCGAGTCGTGAGCCGCTTGCCGATCGGTGTGCAGCCGAAACTGGTTGTCGTGTTGTGTCACGGCTTTGGTGCGCCCGGCACGGATCTTGTCGGGCTGGGCGATGAGTTGTTCGATCTTTGTCCGAAATTGGCCGATGCCGTGGAGATCATTTTCCCGGCAGCTCCGTTGAGCCTTGATCAATTGGGGATGTTCGGTGGCCGAGCGTGGTGGCATATCGACATGGAAGAACTGATCGGCGCGCTGGAGCATGGCAACATTCGGATTTTGCGAGAGCGACGGCCCGACGGAATTGATGAGGCTCGCGATCTGCTGCTCGCGCTGATTGAGGATGTGCGACAACGAACCGGCTTGCCGCTGTCGCGGTTTGTGTTGGGCGGCTTCTCGCAGGGTTCAATGCTCGCCGTCGAAGCGGCATTGAATCTTCCGGAGCCGCCGGGGGGGTTGTGTCTCTGGTCGAGCACGTTGGTCAGTGAAGCGGACTGGCGACCGAAGGCGTCGCGGCTCAAGGGAGTCCCCGTTCTGCAAAGTCATGGACGACAAGATCAGATTCTGCCGTTCGATGCAGCACTCTGGTTGCGTGACATGCTCGTTGAAGCGGGCGCGATCATGGGCTTCATCCCGTTCAACGGGCCGCACACGATTCCGATGTCGGGACTGGAACGCTTGGCCGAGATGCTGGATCGCGGTTTGCCTTCGTAGCACGGTTCTTCAAACCGTGATTGGCCATGCGTTTTGAGCGACACGGTTTGAAAAACCGTGCTACGAGCGTGATGTTGCCGATTCGCAACGTGTCGGAGCGATCGAAAGAATCCGCAGTTCAGTGCGAGCCGAACTGACGTCGCACTTTGAGCACACCGCATTCAGCGGCTTTGTCCGGAATGACCGAAATCGTGTCGTAACCTTCTGAGGCCGACTTTTCGGGGCCGTTGACAGAGAGTTTTCACCGCGAAGGAAGGCCAAGAGATCATTCCTAATCAGGATTGGCTAGAGCACTCTGGCGATGATCAACAAATGGTTCTCCGCTTGGTTCTCTCTTTGCCTTCCTTCGCGTCTTTGCGGTGAATACTTCTCAACAAACAAAACAGTTCGCCCGCTCACGCCCAACACGATCTCTTCCAGTCATGAACTACAACTCTTGGACATTCTGGCTGCTGTTTATCGCGGTCATCATTCCGTACTGGCGGTTGAGTCATAAGCGACAGAATCATTTGCTGCTCGGTGCGAGCTACTTGTTCTATGGGTTCTGGGATTACCGCTTTTTGTTTCTCGTGCTGATCTCGACCTACATCGACTTCATTGGTGGATTGGGAGTTGCGGGTGTGCCACTGAGTCGGCAGCGGCTGACTCGGTTGTCGCTCATCGTGATTGCAAGTTGCGGGCTGCTGTGTACCGGTATTCGATACGCGGAACTCTGGACCGCTCTGCAAGCCGGTGACGTCAACGGAATCATGGCCGCGTTACCGCAGTCATTGAGCGACTATTACGTCCTCATTGGCACGGCGGTGCTGACGCTGGCTTATCAAGCGACATTGCCGTGGCTGTACTCGCGGCCCGAAGAGTTGCGGCGAAAGTTGTTCGTCTGGGTCAGCATGGTGGCGAACCTCGCGATCCTGGGGTTCTTTAAGTACTGCGACTTCTTCATCGACAGCCTGCGCGGCGTGTTGGAAACAGTTGGCTTGGGTCACTGGGGCGGCAGTGCGTTGGGCATCTTGTTGCCAGCGGGGATTTCGTTCTACACGTTTCAAGCGATGAGCTACACGATCGACATTTACCGGCGTGAAGCGGAACCAACCGACGACTTTTGTGACTTCGCGTTGTTTGTCTGCTTCTTCCCTCACTTGGTGGCGGGGCCGATCATGCGTGCTCACACGCTGTTGCCACAAGTCGTTGAGCCGCGTCGGATGAAGCCGGGCGATTTTGAAGAGGGGCTGTATCTGGTTGTGATGGGGCTCGTGAAGAAAGTTGTCATTGCCGACAACATGGCTCCGTTAGCAGACAACGTATTCTTTCGCTTTGCGAACGGGACCGGCGGAGCGCTGACGGCAGCAGAAGTGCTCATCGGCATCTATGCGTTCGCGTTCGAGATTTACGGCGACTTCTCCGGCTATTCGAGCGTCGCTCGCGGCATCTCGAAGTGGCTGGGGTTCGATCTGGCGATCAACTTTCGGTTGCCTTACTTGGCGGTCAGTCCGAGTGATTTCTGGAAACGCTGGCATATCAGCCTGTCGAGTTGGCTGCGCGATTACCTCTACATCCCGCTGGGTGGCAACAAGGGCGGCCCGTGGATGCTGTATCGCAACTTGATGATCACGATGTTGCTCGGCGGCTTGTGGCATGGGGCGAGTTGGACGTTCGTCGCTTGGGGCTTGTATCACGGTCTGATTTTGTGCCTGTTCCGACTGTTCAACATCTCTGATCCGAAACCGGTCGGTAGCATGGGAGCAAAGCTGTATTGGCTGTTCCGAGTCGTCGTGATGTTTCAGCTCACGTGTATCGGCTGGTTGTTATTTCGAGCGGATAGCTT
>JAYUFI010000149.1:0-6938 GCA_043738805.1 Planctomycetaceae bacterium
CGGCGCGTGTTTGGGAATGTTTGTTTCAATGGTCAGCCTTGTGCGACTGTCGCAGCAAGCGAATTCGAAAACTAAGCCGTTGGCAAAGCGAGGTTTGGCTTCTGTTGAAGTTGCTCTTCAGCAGTCCGACCAGGAATTGAATCAGCAGAAAGGCTCGGATCAACAATCGTGACGGCGGAAAGTCCATGGCGCTTGGCGGCTCGGCGATCTGGTTGGCTTACGGCCAGCACGGGACTCGCTTGGTTGGTGCTCGCTGGATTGGCTTATCGGTTGTCTGGCGTGGTTGGTCTGGAAGGTTTGTCGGTTGCAGCGTTGTTGAGCTTGGTGCCGGGCTGGTTGGTGTTTTGGGGTGTGGCGGCGGTGTCGCAAACCTCGGATCAAAACGGCCAGTCGATGGCGGTGTTGGCGGCGACTTGTGTGCGGCTGATGTTTGTGTTGTTTGGTGTGTTGTTGATGAAGTCGATTCGTCCTGACTTGGGGCTGAAAGAGTTCCATGTTTGGGTGATTGCGTTTTATGGTGTCTCGTTAATGGTCGAAACGCTGTTGCTCGTGAAGTCGCTCTCCAAATCCGGCTCGGTCGGTGCTGAGTTGGCGGAAACGAAAACAGACTTGGCCTCGGTGAGTTAACTGCGGAGCGGGAAATGGCGGGTCACGAAGACACATTTCATCACGTTCGCGATTTTGCGTACTTCGAGCTTCCATTTGGAATGAAGATCGAATTGCCAGAGATTCCGTTTTTGCCCTCACCGACGAAGATCGTCGCGTGGATGACTGACAAGGACTTTCAAGGCTCGGTGATGGGCTTGCAGTTGACCAAATTCATGGTTCTGCAAGTGGTTGCTGGCTTGTTGACATATTGGATTTTCACCGGTATGGCTCGCCGCGCTCGATCGGGGCAGGCTCTTTCCGGTCGCTGGTGGAACTTCTGGGAAATGCTCGCGCTGTTCATTCGCGACGAGGTCGTTCGCAAGTCGATCGGTGACGGCCATCATGGTCACGGTGATGAGCATGACGATCATGGTCACGGTCATTCGCACGATCACGTGAAGGTTGAGATGGGGCATCCGGCGGATAAATATGTGCCGTTTATCTGGACCTGTTTTTTCTATGTGCTGTGGTGCAACTTGCTCGGCGCGTTCCCGTGGGTTGGCTCGGCAACTGGCGAGATCAACGTCACGGCGGCATTGGCGATCACGGCTTTGGGTGCGACTGTGTTTTATGGCTCGCAAGAGCTTGGATTTAGCGGATTTGTGAAAGCATTGGCTCCCAGTATGGACGTGCCGGGTCTACTGAAGGCTCCGTTGTTCGCCTTGATTTGGGTGATTGAATTCGTCGGCTTGTTTATCAAGCACGGCGTGTTGGCGATTCGACTCTTTGCCAACATCATGGCTGGCCACACGGTCGTCGCGGCGATCCTGGGGTTCATCGCGATGGACGGAGTGTGGAATACCAATCTGATTTATCTTGTGACGCCTGCCAGCATTTTTGGGCAAGTGGCGATCGGCATGATGGAACTCGGTGTCGCGTTCCTTCAGGCTTACATCTTTTCGTTCTTGGCAACACTGTTTATCGGAGCTGCCGTGCATCCGCACTAAGCTGCGATTTGGTTGAGTTTCGTTTGGCTGTTCGGGGATTTCCCAAACTCTCTGTGATGAGGAGAAAAACGTGAAGCAAGCAATTCAAGTGGGTGCGTTGGCGATCGCCTGCGTGTTGGCGATGTCTTCGTCCGTCATGGCGGCTGATACCGCTCTGATTCAATTTTCGGGTGCCATCGGTGCCGCGATCACGATCATCGGTGCCGGTTACGGCATCGGTCGCATCGGCTCGGCTGCCGTTGAGAGCATGGCTCGTCAACCGGAAGTGGCTGGCAACATCCAAACGGCGATGATCATTGCGGCCGCCCTTATCGAAGGCGTCACGTTGTTCGCGCTCATCGTCTGCATCGGCGGTAACGGTGCTCCGTTCCCGGCTGCCCATTAAGACTGGTTCGCAGCTTTCGCCGTAGCTGAAGTCGCCAGGCTTCAGTCCGAACTCTCACGAGTTCGGCGACGTCGGAATCTGTTTGTGTTTTGATTGCTCTAGTTCAAGCTCGTGTGGGTTTGGCTCGGTAAAAGGTGAGAGCATGGTTCGTCTTCGCGATTCGTTCGGACTGAGTTTCTTGGCTGTCGCCGTGTGGGCGTTGCTCGCACCGTCGGTCTTTGCGCAGGACGCTTCGACGGCAACCGCCGAAGCGAAGACGAACGCCGAAGCGGCTCCGGTCACTTCACCCGCGACGACCTCTGCTCCTGCGGCGAAAGCTGAAGAGAAGCACGACACGAGTGTGCCTCTGAGTGCGAAGCCGGACTTGGCGGTCTGGTCCTTCATCACGTTTCTGGTCTTCTTGGCTGTGCTGCGAAAGTTCGCGTGGTCTCCGCTCATTGGTGCTCTCGATCAACGCGAGCACAAGATGAAGCAAGCTCTCGCGGATGCAGAGTCGGCTCGAATCAAGGCCGAAGCAATGTTGGCCGAGCACGCCAAGAAGCTCGACAAAGTGCAGGACGAGGTCAAGGAAATCTTGGCCGAAGCGAGACGAGATGCTGAGCACACGAAGCAGGACATTGTTGCGACGGCGAACAAAGAAGCTGAAGCGACCCGGAAGCGAGCGGTCGAGGACATCGATCATGCTCGCGACTTGGCAATGAAGGAGTTGTTTGATTTCGTCTCGTCCAACGTGATCGGTGCAACCGAGCACGTCCTTGGTCGAGCGTTGTCGGATGACGACCAAACTCGCCTCGTGCAGGAAGCGCTGAATCAGATGGGATCGAAGACGTAGCCCCCGACACGCGCGCGCAAACCCCACTGGGCTTGTCCCGGTGGCTCGCGGGCTTTTGCACGACTCGAATCGTTGAGTGGCTGAAGTTCGCGAGTAGTGCAGAAGCCGTTTAACCACCGGGGCAAGCCCGGTGGGGTGAGAGCAGACGATGGCCGAAAAGCTTCAAACCAAAATCGCGAGCGTGATGGAAGACCCGAGTGCGATGCAGATCGCGCGGGTTTATGCCAAATCGTTTCTCGGTGCGGCGGAAGCCACGATCGGCGTCGAGGCGGCTCTGGAAGAGGGGCAGTCGTTCGTTGATGACGTGCTGGCGAAGAACCCGGAGTTCAAGCGATTGTTGGTTTCGCCGACGATCAACAAGCTCGACAAGCTCAAGTTGATTGAGCGAGTCGTCACCGGACGTGGCTCGGAGTTCATCACGAGTTTTTTGAAAGTGTTGGCTCGGCACGATCGGCTCGATCTGTTGCCGAACATATTGCAGGCGGCGCGGATTCAGAATGAGCGGTCGAGTGGTCGCAAGCGAGTCTCGGTCAAGACGGCGAAGCCGCTGTCGGACGAGTCTCGTAAGGCGATCGGCGACAAGCTGCGATCGGCGTTTGCTTTTGAACCGATTCTTGAAGCGGAGACCGACCCGTCGTTGATCGGCGGCATGGTCATCCGCGTGGACGATACCGTTTATGACAGTTCGCTGCGGACTCGGCTGAAACAGCTCAAAGCCCGCTTGCGAGAGAGGAGCCTCCATGAAATTCAAACCGGACGAAATCGCTTCAGTCATCCAGAAGGAGATTGAGGACTTTCGCGGCCAAATCGAAACGGCCGAAGTCGGTCGCGTGCTCGAAGTGGGCGACGGCATCGCTCGGTGCTACGGCCTGTCGTCGGCAATGTCCGGCGAAATGGTCGAGTTCCCCGGCGGCATTCGCGGGCAGGTCTTCAACCTGGAAGAGAACTCCGTCGGCATCATCATCCTCGGTGATTACCTGAAGATCGCCGAAGGGGACGAGGTCCGCACGACCGGTGCGTTGCTGTCGGTTCCCGTCGGCGATGCGCTCGTTGGCCGAGTCGTCGATCCGCTGGGCAACCCGCTGGACGGCAAAGGTCCGATCCTCGCGACCGCCACGCGACCGCTGGAATACGCGGCTCCGGGTATCGCCGGTCGTCAGCCGGTGAAGCAGCCGTTGCAGACCGGTATCAAGGCCATCGACTCGATGACCCCGATCGGTCGCGGTCAGCGCGAACTGATCATCGGCGACCGCAAGACCGGCAAGACCGCCGTCGCGATCGACACGATCATCAATCAAAAAGGAAGCGGCGTCATCTGCGTCTACGTCGCGTGCGGCCAGCGAGCGTCGAACGTCGCAGCCGTTTATGAAAAGCTCAAAGAGCACGGCGCGATGGACTACACGATCATCGTGTCGGCCACCGCGTCCGATCCCGCTCCGATGCAGTACATCGCCCCGTATGCCGGATGCGCGATGGCCGAGCACTTCACCTACAACGGCGGACACACGCTGGTCGTGTACGACGATCTGACGCGGCAAGCTCAGGCATATCGCCAGTTGTCGCTGCTCGTGCGACGTCCCCCCGGTCGCGAGGCGTATCCCGGCGACGTGTTTTACTGTCATAGCCGCTTGCTCGAACGCTCGGCCAAGCTGAGCAACGAACTCGGCGGCGGTTCGCTGACGGCGCTGCCGATCATCGAAACGCTCGACGGCGAAGTCTCGGCGTACATTCCGACGAACGTGATCTCGATCACCGACGGCCAGATTTACCTGGAGCCCTCGCTGTTCCTGGCCGGTATTCGTCCCGCCATCAACGTCGGTATCTCGGTCAGCCGCGTGGGTGGCAACGCTCAGACGAAGGCGATGAAGAAGATCGCTGGCTCGTTGCGACTGGACCTCGCCGCGTTCCGCGAACTGGAAGCGTTCGCCGCGCTCGGCACGGAATTGGACAAAGCCACGCAAAAGCAGCTCGACCGAGGCTACGTCATGGTCGAACTGCTCAAGCAATCGCAGTTCGGCCCGCTGCACTTTGCCGATCAGGTCATCAGCATCTACGCCGGCGCGAAAGGCTACTTCGACGACGTCCCGCGAGCCAAAGTCGCGGGTGCCGAAAAGGAATTGCTCACGTTCATGCGCGAGCAAAAATCCGAAGTCCGCAACAAGCTGATCGAAACCGCCGAGTTGTCTGCGGACGTCGAGAACGGGTTGAAGGCAGCGTTGGAAGAATTCAAGAAGCAGTACGCGGCGGGGAAGAAATAAATTGAGTTGGTCAACCAAACCAGTCACTTGCAAGGAAACTCAAAATGGCAAGTAAAAAACGATCGAAAGCAACTGCAACTCTTGGTGCCAATTACTACCAAGGAACGGTCAGCGGAATCAACGTGATGGCGCTCGGTGGCCAGCCCGTGAAATGTTTTGCATTCATCACCAAAGCCCCTACGTTAGAGATTCAAGTGGTGACCTATGAGCCTCGACTCCAAGCGGCACTAGAGTTGGCTTCTGCCAAGCAAGTCGAAGTTGAAGTCCAGTTCATTGATGATGGTGTGCTTAAGTCGCTGACCCAAGTACGGCTGCTTGATCGTTCTTGATCGTTAGCGGCTCTTTCCGATTCTGATCGTTAGATAGGCTCGTTGACGATGGCCAAAGCACGCGCGATTGTGAAACGCCTGAAGGCGGTCAAGAACATTCGCAAGATCACCAAGACGATGGAATTGATCGCGACGGCTCGCTTCAAAAAGGCGATGGACCGAGCGACCGAGGCCGCTGCGTACACCAAGAAAATCTCCGAGATCGTCGCCGATCTCTCGGCCACGAACCTGACCTTCACGCATCCGCTGCTGAAGGCGCACGAGACGCAGACCAACGGCATTCTTCTGGTCCTGACGTCCAATCGCGGCTTGTGCGGCGGCTACAACGGAGCCGTGCTGCGACCGGCGTTGGCTCGGCAGAAAGAATTGAAGGGGAGCCTGAACCTCAGCGTCGAATGCTCCGGCCGCCGAGGTTTGGCGTTCTTAAAGTACCAGCAGGTCAACGTCACCGAACAGTTCACGAACTTTGAAGACAAGCCCGGCTACGACGAAGTCGAAGCGATCGCAAACCGCTACATCGAGCTGTATTGCTCCGGCAAACTCGATCGGTTGGACATCGCCTACACGAAGTTCGAGAGCGTGTCTCGGCAACGTCCGGTCGTCGAAACGCTGCTTCCAATCGGCAGCCTCGGTGGTGCGGCCGGCTCGGCTGCCACCGACAAGAAGATCGACTACGAATTCCTGCCGTCCGCCGGAGAGATTCTCGAAGAGATCGTTCCGGCCGCGTTCAAAGCTCGGCTCTTCAAGTGCTTCCTCGACGCCGCGGTCAGCGAACAGATCGCTCGCCGAGTCGCCATGAAAGCCGCCACCGAGAACGCGGGCGACATGATCAAATCGCTCTCCATGCAATACAACCGAGCCCGCCAATCGCAGATCACCTCGGAGTTGTCCGAAATCATCGGCGGTGCCGCGGCACTGGAGGCGTAAGACAGTTTTCATTCGGCCCGAAGGGTCGAGATAAGCCAGCCCAGGGCAAGCGACCATCGGGAGCGCCGCCCTGGGATAGAAGACATCACGAAATCAGAAGCCCTGAAGGGGCGACATAAAACGAATCAGTCAGTTATCTCGCCCCTTTGGGGCTTCGGCGAAATGTTCGCATCCGTAACCCAGGGCGTTGCCCTGGGCTGGCCTATGTTGGCCCTTTGGGCCATCGGCATTCGGCTGCGGTAATTTGGTCAACGACGTTACATCGTTCCAGAGGTTTGAAAGAAGAGACAAAACAAATGGTCGCAGCCACAAACATTGGTCGAGTTACGCAGGTCATCGGGTCGACGTTCGATGCCGAATTTGCGGAAGGCCACCTGCCGGATATTTACAATGCGTTGAAGGTCGACGCGACCGTCAAAGGGACGCACGTCAAAGTCACCGGTGAGGTGCAGCAGCATCTCGGCGGCAGCCGAGTTCGTTGCGTGGCCCTGGGCACGACGGACGGCATGACGCGCGGCATGGACGTGCTCGACACCGGTGCTCCGGTGAGCGTGCCGGTCGGCAAAGGGACGCTCGGCCGAGTCTTCAATGTGCTCGGCGATGAGATCGACG
>JAYUFI010000150.1:0-6929 GCA_043738805.1 Planctomycetaceae bacterium
GCCTTCGTACTTGAACATTTGCAGGACGACTTCGTACTGGCCGGGAGTCGTGTCGGCGTGTTCGTAGCTGTTGTTCGCGCGAGCCGGCACGGTCGCGACGACTTGGCCGTTGCGGCGAATCTCCCACAGCAACTGCGAACCCCAATCGTTCGCCACGTCGCCGCGCATCAGCTTGCGCCCTTCCAAACGAATCTCCGCCTGCGGCGTTCCTTCACATTGCTGTTCCATGTGGGTGTCTCCTTCACAAATGGCTGTGCGTTAAAGACAGCGAGTAGTGCAAAAGCCGGCGAGCCACCGGGGCAAGTCCGGTGGGGTTGTGGTTGGTCGGAGCGACAACATATCAAAGCCTTCTGTTGTGACCAAGGAGTCTTCTCTCATTGATCGAAGAATTCCGAGGGTTGCTGCGACAGAACCGGCACGATGAGAGCCATCATTTCAACGTGAAAACAGTAGCAACAGGCGTTTCACTTGCTGTGGAGCTAACGCGCGAAACACCCGTCCTATAAAGTCGGCAACGCTTCCGTCACGGCGAAATCTCGTTTGCTGTCACGGCGCAGTTTCGCCGCTGCGTGGTCGGGATCGTGATCGCACAACGCCCACCAACCGCGATCGGCGATCGTGCCCAACACTTCCGGCTTGATGCGGCGCAGTTTCAAGAGTTCCAAGTCATACGCAATGCACCACAACGTTGGCAGATGCCGGAACGTCGGGCAGACATCTCCCAAATAGATTGCCCCGTCACCACGGCTTTCGATGACGATCGCTTGATGCGCTTCCGTGTGCCCGCCGGTGACCCAGGCTTTGAGTCCGGGAATAATCTCCACATTGCCATCAATCAGGCGCAGTTGTCCCGCCTCTTTTAGCGGCACAAAGTTGGGCAACGAGTACGCCGCTCGAAGCTCTGGGTACTCGGCGGTGGCGGTCGCCCATTCCTGTCGCTGCACGACATACGTGGCGTTGGGAAACGCCGGGATGACTCGCCCCGCGTCGTCGATCTTGGTCGCCCCTCCCGCATGATCGAAGTGCAAGTGAGACAGCACAACGACATCAATGTCGGCAACCGTCAACCCGACCGCGGCGAGGCTCGGAATCAGCGGCTCGCCGGGTTCCGAGCTGAAGTTCTTTTGTTCTTTCTCGGTCAACTTGCTGCCATAACCAGTGTCGATGAGCACATTCTCTCGGCCGGTTCGTACCAGCACACAACTGGTCCGCTGGTGAATGCGATCTTTGTCGTCGACCGAGATGTAGCGTGTCCAAACCGTGCGCGGGACAACGCCGAACATCGAACCGCCGTCGATCCAGTATGTCCCGCCGGAGATGGTGTGCAGTTCAAAATCACCCAGTTGCATGATGGCTCCTTCGAGTCCTTGCGTCCGCGTTGTATTGCGTCAGACTGCTGGCAGACTATCGCTCTGCCAGCCGGAAGTCTTGTCTGGCTTGTGGTATGGAAACGGCAAACTCATGGCTCACTTTTTCAAATACAAATCTCCGGCGGAAGTAGTCGCGAACGCGGCTCAATTGGGACTTCACCACATCGCGATGTCGGATGACCTGACCGCGATGTTTACGCCGCTCGACATCGCCGGACGCAGCGTCGGCAATCGTTGGGCCATTCAGCCGATGGAAGGTTGCGACGGAACGCTCGACGGGGCACCCGACGAATTGACCTATCGCCGTTATCGCCGATTCGGAGCGGGCGGAGCCAAGCTGATTTGGGGCGAAGCAACCGCGATCGACGACGACGCGCGAATGAACCCGCGGCAATTGTGGTTGCACGATGAGACGGCCAGCGCGATCGCTCAAATGTTGTCCGACTGCCGAACCGCGCATCGCGAGTCCTGCGGTCAGGACCGCGATCTGCTTGTCGGTTTGCAACTGACGCATTCGGGACGTTTCAGTTTCCGACGACCGTTGCTGGCGACTCACGATCCCATTCTCGATTCGCGTACGAAGGACAAATCGACGGGCCACTTTGTTGACGCCTCGTTTCCGTTGCTCAGCGATGACGACCTGAAACGGATTGAAGACCAGTACGTTGCCGCCGCGAAGTTGGCGGCCCACATCGGCTGCGACTTCATCGACCTCAAGCAGTGTCACCGCTATCTGCTGTCCGAATTGCTCGCCGCCAAGAACCGGCCCGGCGATTACGGGGGAAGTTTGGAGAACCGCACGCGGCTGATCCGCAACGTGATCGTTCGGGTTCGAGCTGAGCTACCTCAATTGCTCATTGCCTCACGGTTCAATGCGTATGACGGAATTCCCTATCGCGGAGCGGGGGACGATTTCATCGGCGAACCGTGTCCGCACGAGTTGCCGCTCGTTACCGCGTTCGGCACCGACCTCAACGATCATCTCCGCGAAGACCTCACCGAACCGCTGCAATTGGTCCGCTGGTTACGCGACTGGGGGGTGTCGCTGCTGAATGTTTCGATGGGCAATCCGTATGCGAATCCCCACATCGTCCGACCCGCCGAGTACGCACCGATCGACGGCTACACGTCTCCCGAACATCCCTTGTTTGGCATCGACCGCCACTTCCGCATTGCGAGCCGCATTCAAGCCGAAGTGCCTGACGTGCCGGTTATCGGAAGCGGTTACAGTTGGCTGCAAGAGTTCATGCCGCAGGCCGCCGCCGCGAATGTTTCTTCCGGGCGGATTGCGTTCGTCGGTCTCGGACGCGGCACGCTGTCGCAGCCCGACTTCGTGAAGCAACTCGCCGATACCGGCCACTTAGACCGCAAGCGAGTCTGCCGAACCTTTTCGTATTGCACCAACCTGATGCGGACCAAAGATCATCCGCTGGGGCAATACGCCACAGGCTGCCCGCCGTTCGACAAAGAGGTCTACGGCAGCTTGTGGAAAGAAGCCGAAGCGAAATTGACCGGGCAATCGACGACAAATCGCTGACATCAAGAATCACGTCTTGACCTGATTGGCAGGGCATTCTACGTTCCCGCCCCGCTTGGCAGAACTTAGTCGATTTTTGGCTGAATTCGCTCAAGCGTCCCTTCAATCATCTCTGACTCTCGATCTCTCCCCCCTCCCTCAGACCAACCGCTGGATGAAGACCGGTGCGTGGCGTCTGCATTTCGACTCCCGTCGGAAAGGATCCTTCCATGAAGCGAATCACCTCTTTGCTGATGGCGGCGGCGTTGCTGTCAAGCTTGCCTGGATGCTGTTGCCTCGCGCCGTGGTTCGGCGGTTGTGGCACCGGCTGCAACACTGGTTGCAATACTGGCTGTGCGCCGGGATTTGGTGGCGGCCAGCAGATGATGGTCCCGCAAGGAACGACCTATCAGTCGTATGACTCGGTGACGGGCCTACCGATGCAGAACGCGACCGCTTATCAGCCGATCGTCGGAGCACCAGTCGTTTCGCTCGGCCCATTAGAAGCTCTGCCGACTTATCGCTAAATGCGATTCGCTGACACGATCGACGTCAGACCTCACTATTTCAAATGGGGCGACGCTCGTGCTGTTTGTTGAGTGACCTCAACGTGACAGCGCGAGCTTCGCCCTATTTGTATTGATGGAGGATCTTCGCGGATTGAACATTGGCCAACCTTGAGAATGGTGTCGCGTCCCTTGCCTGTCTGGCGTCGGCTTGAAACGATGCCGCGATACTGATTTCAAATCTCTAAACGATTTCAAATTCACCATTCGAAAGGTTTGACCGTGAAGATTCGATTGGCCCTGTGCTTGATGGCTGTTGGTTTGGGATTCGGGTTGATTGCCTCGACTGCGAAGGCCGCCGATCCGTGGCTGGTCTTTGAGGGAGGCGACGGTCCCGGCAAGGGGAAGCACATTGTGCTGATCAGCGGCGATGACGAGTACCGCTCGGAAGAGGCGCTGCCGCAGTTGGCGAAGATCTTGTCGAAGCAGCACGGCTTCAAATGCACCGTGCTGTTCCCAATTGATCCGGCGGATGGCACGATCAAGCCGGATCATCAGACCAACATTCCGGGGACCGAGGCGTTGAAGACGGCCGATCTGGCGATTCTGGGACTGCGGTTCCGCAATCTGCCGGATGAGCAGATGCAGCCGTTCGTTGATTACATCGAAGCGGGCAAGCCGGTGATCGGCCTGCGGACTTCGACGCACGCTTTCAACATTCCCAAGGGCCGCAAGTTCGAGAAGTACACATGGACCTACGGCGGCAAGGAGTACGAAAAGGGCTTCGGCCGGCAAGTGCTGGGCGAGACGTGGGTCAATCATCACGGACATCACAACGTCGAGGGAACTCGCGGAATCATTCCGGCCGGACAAGAATCGCATCCGATTTTGAAGGGGATCAAGAAAGGTGAAATCTTTGGCACGACCGACGTCTACACCGTCAACCTGCCGCTTCCTGGCGACTGCCAACCACTGGTGCTTGGCCAAGTGACGGAGACTTTGAAGGACGACAGCAAGGCGGTCGAAGGGAAGAAGAATGACCCTATGATGCCGGTCGCTTGGACCAAGACTTACAAAAGCGAATCGGGCAAGACCGCTCGCGTCTTCACCACCACAATGGGAGCCTCCGAAGATTTGCAGTGGGAGGGGACTCGCCGAATGATCGTCAACGCGTGCTACTGGTGCTTGTCGATGGACGACAGGATTACTGAGAAGTCGAAGGTGGATGTCGTCGGCGATTTCAAACCCATGCATTTCGGGTTTGGAACGTTCAAGAAAGGCGTGAAGCCGGAAGAGTATTTGAAGTAAGCCTGAATCAGCCGTTGAGTCCGTGATAAAAGAATTCGTTATTTCGTGTGCCTTACCAATAACACGAAAACAAACTTGGGGAATTTGACATGCCCATGACATATCCGATGGACGTTGAAGAATTCGTTGCGACTCAGTTGACCAGCGGGCGATTCAGCAGCCGCGATGAATTGTTGGTCGAAGCGTTGAGAGCCTTTCGCGACCTAACGAGCCAACATCAACAATTGCAGAGAGCGATTGCTGGGTCGTTACAGGAAGAAGAGCGCGGCGAGGCCACGCTGTTTGATCCGGATGAGTTCATCAAAGAGCAACAATCACGACTTCATCTTGGCCGGAGTTCCGTGTAATGAGCCAAGTCCGTTGGACGCCGACAGCCTACGCAACGTTGGCGGACATTTACGAATACCTCGCGATCAAGAAACAGAACCCCGATGCGGCTGATCGGCTTGTTCGTGAGATTCACCGCAAGTGCGAACTCTACGCGGGCAATCCAGAACTCGGTGATCGCAGACATGACCTTGGTCCGCGACTCTTCTGAAGAACTCACATGACACAAACCTCGAATGATCCTGCTCCCCTCGTTGGCGTCATTATGGGCAGTAAATCTGATTGGGAAACGATGCAACATGCCGATGCGACGTTGACGCAATTTGGTGTGGCTCATGAATGCCGAGTCGTGTCGGCACATCGGACGCCCGACTGGATGGCCGAGTACGCGAAGTCCGCCGAATCGCGTGGGCTGCAAATCATCATCGCTGGGGCAGGGGGAGCGGCTCACTTGCCGGGGATGGTGGCGTCGCAAACGGTCTTGCCGGTGCTTGGAGTTCCTGTGCAGAGCCACGCGTTGCAAGGACTCGATTCGTTGTTGTCGATCGTGCAAATGCCCGGCGGAGTTCCCGTCGGCACGATGGCGATTGGCAAAGCGGGAGCCATCAACGCGGCGTTGTTGGCGGTGCGAATCTTGGCAACGACTCGCCCCGAACTGCGTGAGAAGCTAAAGGCTTTCATGCAACAACAGACCGACAAAGTGAAGCAGGAGACGTTACCGTGAGCGTGGGCAATCAGGCTTCTTCACCGATTTTGCCCGGAGCAACATTGGGAGTTCTCGGCAGCGGGCAGCTCGGTCGCATGTTCGCGATCGCGGCGCGGCGGATGGGTTATCGAGTCCACACATACTCGCCGGACACCGATTCGCCGACCGGTCAAGTGGCCGATCATGAAGTGACCGCGAGCTACGATGATCTCGATGCCGTTGCTGAGTTCGCGAAGCAAGTTTCCGTCGTCACCTTTGAATTTGAAAACGTTCCGTCCGCGACCGCTGAAGCGGCAGCGAGATTTGCTCCAGTTCGTCCCGCCGGGCAAGTGTTGCACATCTCGCAACATCGGTTGCGCGAGAAGACCTATCTCCGCGAACACGGCTTTCCGACCACTCCGTTCCGTGCGGTGCGATCGTTGACCGAACTCGAATCCGCTCTGCAAGAACTCGGAACGCCTGCGGTTTTGAAGACAGCCGGCTGGGGTTACGACGGCAAAGGGCAAAAGAAGATCGGCTCATTGAGCGAAGCGGCCTCAGCGTGGGAATCGGTCGGAACGAACGAAGCAGTCCTCGAAGGCTTCGTGAATTTCCGGTTGGAAGTCTCGGTCATCGCGGCACGTGGAGTTGATGGTTCGTTTGCGAGCTTTGGGCTGCTGGAGAACGCGCACTCGAATCACATTCTGGATGTCACTGTTGCTCCCGCTCGCGTGTCGCCGCAGGTGGCCGCAGAAGCCGAACAGATCGCTCGCGGAGTTCTCGAAGCACTGGATGTCGTCGGCGTACTCTGCGTCGAAATGTTTCTCACGCCGGACGACAAGCTGCTCATCAACGAACTCGCACCGCGCCCGCACAACTCCGGGCATCTCACGTTTGATGCCAACGTGACGAGCCAGTTCGAGCAACAAGTTCGTTCGATCTGTGGCCTGCCGCTCGGTTCGACGGAACTGCTCAAGCCCGCCGCGATGATCAACTTGCTCGGTGATGTGTGGGCCAACGGCGAACCACGTTGGCCCGAAGCGCTCGCACTGCCGGAAGTGAAGCTGCACCTCTACGGCAAAGCCGCCGCTCGCCCCGGTCGCAAGATGGGGCATCTCACCGCGATGGCCAACTCAGCCGATGAAGCCGAACGAATCGTGCGTGAAGCACGCCGACGATTGAACCCGTAACACAAGCACGACGCGCCAGCGAGTGGT
>JAYUFI010000151.1:0-2626 GCA_043738805.1 Planctomycetaceae bacterium
CGCGCAAGCCCTTGTTCTCATACGAGATCACTCGCTTGCGCGTCGTGCTAACGTCAGTTGATGAATAATTTCGGCTAGCGGCGCGGCTCAACGCCCCACAGATGTCGCACGAAAAAATCCTGTCGGCGGCGAGCGGCATACGGGGATTCGCCAATGCCATGACCGCCGCCGGGAACGATGAGTAAGTCGAAATCTTTGTCCGCTTTGATCAACGCGTTGACGACTTGCAGCGTTGAGGCGGGATCGACATTGCGGTCAAGTTCGCCGACGGTCAACAACAGCTTGCCTTGTAGCTTATCCGCGTTCGTGACGTTCGATTGCTCGGCGTAATGCGGGCCGATCGGCCAGCCCATCCAGAGTTCGTTCCACCAAATCTTGTCCATGCGATTGTCGTGGCAGCCGCAATCGGAGACCGCGACTTTGTAGAAATCGGGATGAGCCAACAACGCTCGCAATGAGTTCTGCCCGCCCGCCGAACCGCCGTAGATGCCGACTCGCGACAAGTCCATTTGTGGGTACTTCGCTGCTGCGGCTTGTAGCCAACGAATCCGATCGGGGAAGCCGGAATCGCCGATGTTCTTCCACGCGACATCCTGAAATGCCTTCGAGCGATTGCTCGTCCCCATACCGTCGATCTGCACAATGATGAAGCCCAACTCCGCTAACGTTTGCAACTTGTAGAAGGCTTGAAAACGTTTCGGGACGAACGACCCATGCGGCCCCGCATAGATTTGCTCGATGACCGGATACGTCCTCTGCGGATCAAAGTTTGTCGGGCGAAAGATCACGCCGAAGATGTCGGTCGTGTCGTCGCGACCTTTCGCGGTGAATCGCTCCGGCGGCTTCCATCCCGTGGCGAGCAATTGCGACCAGTCGGCTCGTTCCAGTTCACAGACCAGCGATCCGTCCTTCGAGCGACGTAGTTCCGTGATCGGCGGCAGATCAACTCGCGAGTACGAATCGAGGTAAAACTCGCGATCGGGCGAGAACTTGAACGAGTGTGTGCCGTCACCGATCGTCAGCCGCGTGAAATTGGAACCATCAAAACCGATGCGGCAGTCATGCACGAAGTAAGGGTCTTGCGACGGATCAAGACCGCTGGCGCGAAACCAAATTTCGCGACGTTCGACATCAACTCGTTCTACGTTGCGAACCACCCAGTTGCCGCGAGTGATCTGATTCTTCACCGCGCCGGTGCGAGCGTCGTACAGATAAAGATGATTCCAGCCATCGCGTTCCGACATCCAAACGATTTCGCCGGTCTCGTCGAGGTCATGCCGAAACTGCTTGTGGTTGTAATCAATGAACGTCGCTTGCTGCTCGTCGATGATGACTCGCGCGCGACCATCATTGGCCGCGACGCCGATGACGCGCAGCACTTGATGACCGCGCTGGTTGTCGGTGAAACGTAACTCGCTCGAATCCGGCAGCCAGCGGACGTCGTCGATGCTCCACGGATTCGCGAAGAGGTCGTCTGCAATCGGAATTTCTTTCCGCTCGACGACATCAAACAGGTGCGGCTTCGAGATCGGAATGCGATCTCCCGGCTTCAAGTAATCCAACGAATGCAGTTTCGGTTGAAGCTGATCGCGCGGTGACGATTCAATGAGTCGCACCTTCCGGTCGTCGCCACGTTGAATCCGCATGACGACAACTCGTCGGCTGTCAGGGGACCAATGCGGTGTTCCGGAATAAAACTCGTTGGGTTGTCCGTCGCCACTTTTCTCTGACGTCTCCGGCTTCTCTGAACTGAGTGGAAACTCTTCACCGCTGTTGCGATCACGAAGAATGACGCTGCGTTCTTTCTTGATGAGCGTCCAACGTCCATCTGGTGAATCCGCCTTTGAATAACCGCGCGCTGCCACACGCTCACTCGATTCCGGCTTTGTTTCTTGAGTCGGTTCTGCGTTCGATTTGCGGGAGTCCTCAATGACGATCTGCCCGTCAGACTCGGTGGCCTCAAAGAGTCCCAACGTTTTTCCATCCACGGTCGTGACCAACCAAACGGCGGCGGCAAACGTCGGTTGTTCATGCTCTTCTTCCGGCTTGAGCGTCGCGTATTCCTTGCGTTCGCCGTCGTTGTCGAGCCAGTAAACCTCAATCACTTCTTGCGTTCGATTGACGAACGTCAGCGAGATTTCTTTGCCGCCCGGTCGTGACGGATGAGGTTTGTCGAGCAGCCGCACCGATTCGGTCATCGCGTCCGCAGTGCCGACCAAACTCAATTCGTCGGAGATGAGCAACCATTCCCAACGCTTCCCGCCAGCGGAAAATCGCAGTGTCGTGAGCTGCTCATCGAAGCGAATCTCCTCGAACGGCAGTCGCTCGGCAGTGACCTCTTTTTGCAACGCTTTACTCAAAGCGGCCGCGAGCCGAACATGGTCGAACGCCGGGCGTCGTTCTCCAGTGACCGCATTCACCAACACAAACTCACGTGTTCCGCTCCCCAAATTGTTGCGATACCAAAATCGTTGGTTGTCAACGAGCCAACGCGCACGCACCGTCGATTTGAAAACCTTCCCACGAGTCAACACCGACAGCTTCGCCGCCCGCTCATAGTCCGCTCGCGTTCCTTGAGCGCTCACGCTTGCTGATCGCAACGACGCGGCGAGTAACAAGAACGCCA